>NZ_JBRJHB010000001.1:0-245732 GCF_053628795.1 Psychroflexus sp. MBR-150 | reverse complement strand
TAGCTAAGACAGACTTGAAAATAAGACCAATCTATCATAGAGTTCAGCGTAGGATTGAAGCTCACATTTGCATAGCTTTTGCAGCATATAAAATACACAAGGAACTAGAAAGGCAACTCAATGAAAAGAAATCTTCATTAAGTCCTGAGAAGGCTATCAACATAGCAAAAACAATTTATGCGGTAAAAATAAAACATCCAATAACAAAAGAGATAACTTATCTAACTCACATCAAAAGTGAAGAGCAGAAAAAAATTGCAAATCTATTCGATTTTTGATTTGGGTGTCCCAGCGACGAAAACAGGAAAAAGAAGTTTCCAAACGCAGGGCAGATGTTTTCTTTCGTTTGAAACAAGGCGAGTTTATAACTTTTGCTGATGGCAAAGATAAAAGAGTTCAATTTAAACTACAAACGATTAAAAGAGAAATACCAAATCCTCATCAACATTTTACAACCGATGAATTAAAGCTCAATTTTGAACGGATTTATAGAGAGGCAAAATCTATATTTAAGGTTAACTAAAATTAGTAAATAAAGAACAACCATAGTTTTTGCACAACCTGTGCATCGATTAATTTGTATCTTTGTCAAACTTTATGAAAATATTCTTTTCCATATCAATGTCTATTTTATTCTTTTTTCAGGGAATCAGCATTGATATGGACTTTTGTGGGCCAATTAAAGAAATTTCAAGCATTATTACCCATTATCAAGACCATAAAGTTTATGGAGACTCTTTCCTTGAATACGTAGTCGAAGATTACATTGACAATGATGCAAAAAATGAAGGGCATCATAATAACCCAGATAAGGAGAATACACCAGTTCATTCTCATCATCAATGTTGTCACCCTTTAGTGTTAATGATTGCGAACAACAATTCGGCTTTAACCAATCGACTAAAGTTTGAAGATAAAAAACAGTTTAACTTACATAAAGTAAACTTCACTTCCAGATATCTGGAATCGCTTTTCCAACCCCCTAAAGTATAATTCAGTTTTTTTAAGGATAGCTATATCCTAACGTGATGCTTCTCAAGATAGGCATTGCTATATAAATGCGTTGCACTTATTCGTAACGTAAGTTTTAAACTGAATTAATACATTTTCTATGATTAACAAAATCATTTCATTTTCCATTAATAATAAATTTATTATTGGACTACTTACCTTAGCGCTGATAGGGACGGGTATTTGGTCCATGATGACCGTCAACCTGGGATCGGTGCCAGATATTACTAACAACCAGGTTCAGGTGATCACCCAATCACCTAATCTTGCAACAGAAGATATTGAACAATTTGTAACCTATCCTGTAGAACTCTCAATGGGGAACCTGCCCGGGGTTACGGAAATACGATCTGTTTCCCGGTTTGGCCTTTCCGTGGTTACAATTGTTTTTGAGGACGATATGGGCATTTACAAACCCCGTCAACTGGTTCAGGAAAAACTAAACGAAGTCAGGGACCAAATACCTGAAAAATTTGGAAGTCCCGCTATGGGGCCCATTACTACAGGTTTGGGTGAGATTTATCAATATACGATAAAGCCCCAAAAAGAGTATGACACTGTTTATTCCCCTACGGAATTGCGTACCATCCAGGATTGGATCGTAAAGCGTCAAATGACCCTCGTCGAAGGTGTAGTAGAGGTAAATTCATTTGGGGGCTCTATAAAACAATATGAAATTGCCATTAATCCCGAAAAACTGAATGCGTTAAACGTTTCTATTTCCCAAGTCTTCGATGCCCTGCAAAAAAATAATGTTAATACAGGCGGTGCATATATAGAAAAAAATAATATGGCCAATTTTATCCGTGGTGAGGGTTTAATCAGGTCACTAGATGATATAAAATCTATTGTTATCAAGAATGAAAATGGAGTACCTGTAACAATTGGAGATGCAGCTGAAGAGGTCCAGTTTGGTAGCCAGGTACGCTATGGTGCTTTTACCCAGGACGGCCGTGAAGCTGTTGGCGGTATGGTGCTCATGTTGAAAGGTGCAAATCCTAATAAAGTAATTGCAAATGTTCAGGATCGTATGGAGACGGTAGAACAATCTTTGCCTGAAGGTTTATCAATAGAACCCTTCCTTGACAGAAGTGTTTTAATTGAAAGAACTACGAGTACCGTGACCCAGAATCTTCTGGAAGGTGCTTTAATCGTGATTTTTGCCCTGGTGATACTATTAGGTAGCTTAAGAGGTGGACTTATAACAGCGACTACCATTCCTTTATCACTTCTTTTTGCTTTTATATTAATGAAGCAATTTAATGTCTGGGCCAATCTAATGAGTTTGGGAGCTATTGACTTTGGAATTATTATAGACGGTGCTGTGATCATCATTGAGGGTACGGTATATGAAATACAAAAACGGATGCGTTCCGGCAAAATAAAATTTAATAAGGCTAAAATGGATGAAGTAGCCTATGATGCCGGAAGTACGATGATGGGTTCCGCCTTTTTTGGACAAATTATCATTCTTATCGTATTTGCGCCCATTCTTTTTCTAACGGGGGTAGAAGGGAAAATGTTTCGGCCAATGGCATTTACTTTTGGTTTTGCCATGATAGGTGCTATTTTCTTATGCCTTACCTATGTCCCTATGATGTCTGCTTTATTTATGAAACCAATTCAGAATAAAAAGAACTGGTTTGGAAAGTTTGAACGCTGGCTGGAAAAAGTTAGTGATAAAATTATTGGAGGGATTCAAAAAGGATACATGCCTTTATTAAAAGGAGCTTTAAGATTGAAGTTCATAGTATTGGGGTCTGCGGTTGTCTCACTTATAGTAGCCGGTTTTATCTTTTCCAGAATGGGAGGGGAATTTGTCCCTCAACTTGATGAAGGGGATATCGCCATGCAGGCGTTAATCAGGCCTGGAAGTGGGTTGAGTGAAACAATCGATGTTTCCACAAAAATAGAAGATATCCTTCTTGAGAATTTCCCGGAAGTAGAAACCGCCGTAGCGAGGATTGGGGTTGCCGATATCCCTACTGATCCAATGCCTATGGATATTGCCGATATGTTTATTGTATTAGAGAAGGATATGGATAATTGGACTTCGGCAAGTTCTAAAGAGGAATTGATAGAAAAGATCAAAGAGAAACTTAATGAAGAACTTACGGGAGTCAACCTGGTTTTTAGCCAGCCTGTAGAGCTTCGTTTTAATGAACTGCTTACCGGGGTCAGGGAAGATGTTGCGGTAAAATTATATGGCGAAGATTTAGACCTTCTTGCTGAAAAAGCTGATAAAATGGCTGAAATAATACAGACTATACCGGGCGTAGGAGATGTGAACCCTGAACGAACATCTGGTCTTCCACAAATGACGGTGCGGTTTAATCGTAAAAAAATTGCGCAATATGGATTGGACATTGAAAAGATTAACGATTATATAAGTGCAGCTTTTGCCGGAGGAACGGCCGGAGTGATCTTTGAAGGGGAAAAGCGGTTTGATATGGTAATACGTTTTGATGAGGCGCACCGCCAAAGCATTGATGATTTACGTACCCTCTATATAGATCTGCCGGATGGAACCCAGGTTCCGATTAAGGAAGTAGCTGATATTAGTTATGTACCGGGTCCTATGCAAATTTCCAGGGATAACACCTTTAGAAGAACCTATGTGGGAGTTAATGCCCGCGGGAGGGATGTGGAATCTGTGGTAAATGACATCCAGCAAAAATTGGATGAAGAGTTAGATTTACCTCCAGGATATTACATTACTTATGGTGGGGAGTTTGAAAACCTTCAAAGAGCAAAAGGGCGTTTACAAATAGTAGTGCCCATCGCTCTATTTCTGATATTCGTGCTTCTGTACTTTGCACTCCAATCTTTTTCCCAATCAATTATGATCTATATAGCCATTCCACTGGCGGCTATTGGAGGAATATTTGCTCTTTGGTTAAGAGATATGCCGTTTAGTATTTCAGCTGGTGTAGGCTTCATTGTATTGTTTGGGGTTGCCGTTTTAAACGGGCTGGTGCTTATTAACAGGTTTAATTCCTTAAAAGAAGAAGGGGTAACCAGTATAAAAGATAGAATTTTTACAGGAACCAAAGAACGAATACGTCCCATTATGTTAACAGCAACAACAGATATTTTTGGATTTCTGCCGATGGCTTTTTCATCGTCAGCAGGAGCTGAAGTACAACGACCCCTTGCTACGGTTGTTATTGGTGGCATGCTTACAGCTACCTTACTTACGCTGGTTGTTCTTCCTGTCCTTTATACATTTGTAGAGAAGAGACGAGAGAAAAAGGAACAGAACAAGCTTGGTTCTTCCAATTCACGATCTTTAGCCACAATTTTGATAATTGGCTTGATGTTAGGCGGAACCTTTTCCGTAAATGCACAATCTGATGAAATGTCATCGGAAAATCCAATACAGGATTCTTTACAAACTATTAGTTTGGAAGAGGCTAAAGAAATGGCAATCCAAAACTTTCCACAATTAAAAGCTGCCCAACTTGAAATTGAAAGTGAGGAAGTATTGCGTAAAACCGCCTATGATTTTGGGAATACCCAAATCTTTACAGGAAAAGAAGAGGTAGGAAATGGCTCTGATGGGATCTATACCCAAATTGGTGTTCAACAACAAGGCATAGATGTTTTTGGAATAGCTCCCCGTTTGAAATTACAGAAAGAAAGGGTGGCCCTTGCTGAAAATGCTTTAGAACTAAATACCTTAGAAGTGGAACGTGAAGTAAGCAGGGCCTGGGCTTCAGTTTATACAAGTAAAAAGAGGTATCGGGTATATAAGAAAATGGATTCAATTTTTGAAGACATTGAAAGAGCAGCACGAATCAGGTATGAAACAGAAGCTACCTCTAAACTGGAGTATCTTGCTACTTCAAATCAGGGGAATGAGGTGAAAATACAGTTAGAACAAGCTTATAGAGATTACCTGAAATCATTACAGCGTCTAAATTTATGGTTTGTTAGTGATACGATCTATGATGTACCAGATTTGCCTGTTGAAACTTTAGACGAACCTTTAAACTTTCTGGTAGAGTCGCTTGAAAATCATCCGTTGCTGCAGGTTTCGGAACAAAGGATAGATGTTGCCAAAGCGGTTACCAGAGAACGAAAATCTGAATTTTTGCCCAAATTTCAGGGTCAGTACGGTAGGCAGGAAATAGCCGGGCAATCGGGTTTCTTCCAATATCAAATAGGAATTCAAATTCCGCTGTTTTTTGGGCCGGAATTAGGCCGTACACAGGAAGCACAAGTAAATAGACAGATTGCAGAGCAAAACTTTTATCAGGATAAAATCGAACTGGAAACCGCCTATAAAAATATGCGTGAAGACTACATCAAATGGAGAAACTCATGGAATTATTATAGGGATGAAGCACTTCCGCTGGCCAAAGAGCAACAAGGTGGATCAGTGCTGGCCTTTAAGGAAGGCGCTATCGATTATGTGACATTTCTCCAAAATATAAGAGATGCCATTAGAATCGAGGTAAATGCCTGGAGTGCTTTTAACGATTATCTCGACAGCCGCTACCAACTGGAATATTACCTTAAGAATTCAAATTAAAAATTAAAAATTAAAATAAGAAAATCGATATGAATACAAGATCAATAAATATTCTAATGCTTGCCTTAACGCTCAGCATATTCTTTGGATGTAAAGAAAATCCTGCGGCAGGGGAAGATGCTTCCAGCGAAACTGCAACTACTAATACCGAAGAAGGTGAAAATCACGGTGAGGAAGGAGATGAAGAACACGGTGAAGAAGAAGGTGGGATGCGTTCGGTACATCTTTCAGAAATGAAATTCAATAGTCTGGGGATTAAAGTAGATACCTTGCCTAAAAAAGCTTTGTCGGGTATTGTGGAAGCCAATGGCCAGTTAGAAGTGCCGCCACAATATGAAGCTACCGTTACGGCAATTTTAGGCGGTAATATAACTTCTATAAAGGTTATTGAGGGGGATAAGGTAAATAAAGGTCAGGTGTTGGCTTATCTTTCTCACCCAAATTTAACCAGAATGCAGTCTGATTATATTAATGCATATAGTAGGATGCAATTTTTGGAAAAGGAATTTGAAAGACAGAAACGTTTATATGAAGCAGAGGTAGGATCTGGAAAATCTTTTCAACAAACCCAATCAGATTACCAGTCTGTACAAGGTGAAGTGCGGGGGTACGAATCGCAATTGCGCCAGTTAAACCTAAATGCTTCCCAGGTTAGAGACGGTGAATTATATGAATATATTCCGGTAGTAAGCCCAATTGGAGGTTATATTGAAAAAGTACTGGTACAGGTAGGACAATATGTAGACCCTCAGACCAGTATGTTTATGGTAGTTGATAATGAACATGTTCATGCCGATCTAATGGTTTTTGAAAAAGATATTTATAAGGTGAAAGAAGGCCAAAAGATTGCGTTTACACTGGAATCGGTTCCAGGCAGTAATTTAACCGGGGAAATTTATTCAGTGGGGAAACAATTTGAACAAAACCCCAAAGCGGTACATGTGCATGCAGAAATCGATAATAAAGAAGATTTTCTAATTCCGGGGATGTATATAAACGGAAAAATCAGGACCGGTGAAGAAGCTGTTCCTGCCTTACCGGAAGAAGCAATAATTGAAGAAGAAGGAAATCCCTACATCTTTACGGCCCAAAAACACCAGGAAGATGGTGAAACCGAATGGGAATTGAAACCAGTGCAGGTTAGAACGGGAATAAATGAAGATGGTTGGGTTGAAATTAAACTGCTGGAGCCTCTGCCTGAAGGTACGTTGGTTGCCTATAATAATGCCTATTATCTGGTTTCTGAAATGCAGAAAAGCCAGACTTCCCATGGTCATTAAATTAAAAAAATTAGATGGATGGACTCTCTGTTAAATGTTTATCTTAATTAAAATTCCAGAGGGTTCATCCTTAATACTAAAATTAATATTACAGCAATGAAAGAAATAAAAGCATTTATAAAACCGAAACGAGTTCAAAATGTAATTGAAGCTCTTAGTGAAAGCGGATTTAAAAGTATGACCCTTTCCCAGGGAGAAGGAACGGGGGCTTTTAAAGCAAAAGGCGCATCACCTTCTTTAGATTTCCGTGTAACAGACAGTCCGGTTGTAAAGTTAGAACTGGTATGTCAAAACGAAGAAGCACAATCAGCAATAGATATTATCCTTGAGAATGCAAAAACAACTGAACCCGGTGACGGAATAATTTATCTTTCCGATATTGAAGATGCCTTCCAGATAAAAACCGGGGAATCCATAAAGCGTTACGACCCCTAAATACTTTTATAGCAAATGGAAAAAATAGTAAAAAAGTTGGAAAGCAAAGGCATCCGCCCTACGGCAATGCGCTTGATGACCTATAGACGGCTGGCACAACTGAATGTGGCCGTTAGCTTAGGCGACCTTGGAAAGGATTTCGAAAGCTCGGAAAGGAGTACGCTTTTCCGTACTATGAAGACATTTGAAGAAAAAGGAATCGTGCATCAAATTGAGGATGGCACCGGCATCATTAAATATGCCCTGTGCGAAGACAATTGTGAATGTGAGGTGGGAAACGACCTTCACTTACATTTTCATTGCAACAATTGTAATGAAACGGTCTGTTTAACAGAGCATAAAATCCCTCACATCAACTTACCTGATGGTTATATTACCGAGGATATCAACTTGGTGGTAAAGGGTATTTGCGAAAAATGCAGTGGCAATTTGGATTAAACGTTTGGTTTTTAAATTCAATTATTATTTATAAATAGTGAGCAATGATATCAATCTATAAAAAAGAAGCTATTGTATATATGGTGGCAGAGAATAAGCTGGATGCCAAGGATTATGAAAACTTGATACCGGTCTTAACAGAACATATAACTGCATATCAGGAAGTTTCTTGGTATATTGAAATGAAAAATTTTGAAGGTTGGACGGCAGAGACATATTGTAAGGGAATTGAATTAGACCTTCCGAATGGAACGCATTTAAAGCGTGTTGCTTTGGTGGGTAGCGTTAAATGGCAGGAGCAATTTACCGAGGTATTGCTTCCTTTTTCAGAAGCTCATATAAAATTTTATAAGACCGAAGAAAAAGACGATGCCAAAGAGTGGATAAAATAAAAAATGGAAAAACTACAACTAAAAATACCGGTCATCCTTCCGCAAGTTCCTAACGAAAAAGATTCTTGTGTTGAAAGGCTTATTCAAAAACTACAAGCTAAAGAGGGCATCGAAAAAGTGCACATTACCGATGCAAACGGAGATGATGTGCCACAGCTCTGTTTTCATTATGACCCAGATATCATTTCCATTGACCACATTCAATCCCTCGCCGAAAGTACTGGTGCGGAGATTACCGAAAAGTACGGGCATTTGCTCATTGAAGTTAAAGGAATCAGACACACAAGGCAGGCTCGTTCCATAGAGAAAAGCCTTTTGGCAATCAATGGAGTTTTGGAAGCTTCCGTTTCAGGCTCTGGAATGGTACGACTTGAATTTGATAAAAAGCAAACAAATTTTGATGAAATAAGTAAACAAATTGAAAAAGAAGACCTTCAGATTCAGCGGAGTTCTTCAAACGAAAATGATTACACCAAAGCATCCAAAAAACAGGAGCGTTCAAAGAAGGAAGATACTAAAGAACAAACTTCCACAGAGGGCCACGAGCACACAGAGGGCGAGACCCACGAGGAAGGAGAAGAGCACGCCCACGGTGGTATTTTCGGTAAAAATACGGAGCTTATTTTTTCCATTATCTGTGGGGCACTTCTCGGGATAGGTTTCGGCCTTTCCTATGTAGAATCCATCCCAGATTGGGTCAGTCTTACTTTATACATTGGTGCTTACTTTTTCGGTGGTTTCTTTACGGCCAAGGAAGCAGTACAGACTGTCGCCAAAGGCGGTTTTGAAATTGACTTCTTAATGCTTGTTGCAGCCATTGGTGCAGCCATTCTGGGAGAATGGGCAGAAGGTGCATTGTTATTGTTCCTGTTTAGTTTGGGACACGCTCTTGAACATTATGCTATGGAGAAAGCCCGAAAATCTATCGCAGCACTGGCAGATTTGGCACCAAAAACAGCCTTGCTGAAAAAAGATGGCAAGACAGAAGAAGTCGGGATTGAAAAATTAAGTATAGGCGACATCATTGTGGTCAAGCCCAACAGTAAAATATCCGCAGATGGCGTCGTGGTCAATGGAAAAAGCAGTGTAAACCAGGCACCTATTACCGGGGAAAGTGTACCTGTGGACAAAATTCCCGTGGAAGATACTAGCAGGGACTATTCAGCAGACGATGATATCAAGGACGAAAACCGCGTTTTTGCCGGAACTATCAATGGTAATAATACTTTGGAAATTAAGGTAATCAAAGAAGCCAAAGACTCTACGCTGTTCCGACTGGTCAAACTCGTTAACGAGGCACAGACCCAAAAGTCGCCAACGCAATTGCTAACCGATAAATTCGAAAAATATTTTGTGCCTTCTGTACTTGTATTGGTAGGTCTTCTACTGTTGGCTTTTTTGGTCATCGACGAGCCATTTAGTGCCAGCTTTTATAGGGCGATGGCGGTATTGGTCGCAGCAAGTCCCTGTGCACTGGCCATTTCAACACCAAGTGCCGTATTGAGCGGTGTCGCAAGAGCGGCTCGTGGCGGGGTACTTATTAAAGGTGGGCGACCTCTGGAAGACTTGGGCGAATTGACCGCCCTTGCATTTGACAAAACAGGTACGCTTACCGAAGGCAAGCCCAAACTTACCGAAGTAGTACCATTAGGGGATATTGAAGAAAATGAACTGTTAAAGATAGCTGTTGCTGTTGAAAACTTGAGCGACCACCCTTTGGCCAAAGCCGTTGTAAGGGATGGGAAAGAGCGTCTGGAAGGCACTTCAGTACCCAATGCAACCGATTTGGAAGCGGTTCTCGGAAAAGGTATCAAAGCTTCTTTGGGCAAGGATAAAATCTATATTGGAAACCTTGACTTGTACGAAGACCTCGATGAAGCAAAACCATCCGAAGATATATCTAATAAAGTAAAAGAACTTGAAGGTGGTGGAAATACCACAATGCTTATAAGAAGGAACAAAGAATATATAGGTATCATCGCCCTGATGGATACCCCACGGGAAGCGGCCAAGGAAACACTTAAAAAATTAAAGGAAATCGGCATCAAACGGATGATAATGCTAACCGGGGATAATCAAAAGGTTGCCGATGCCGTTGCTAAAGAAATTGGGTTGACCGATGCCTGGGGAAGCCTGTTGCCGGAGGAAAAAGTTGATGCCATTAAAAAATTAAAAGAACAGGAATCCAAAGTCGCAATGGTAGGCGACGGTGTGAACGATGCCCCTGCAATGGCAAACAGCACCGTAGGAATCGCAATGGGTGCTGCGGGCAGTGATGTGGCATTGGAAACAGCTGACATTGCCCTAATGGCCGATAAACTGGAAACCCTGCCCTTTGCCATAGGTTTGAGCAGGAAGGCAAAGACCATTATCAAGCAAAACCTTTGGGTCAGCCTCGGTATTGTGGCATTGCTTATCCCATCGACCATTATGGGTTGGGCCAATATCGGTATTGCAGTGGTCATCCACGAAGGCTCAACGTTACTGGTGGTTTTTAATGCGTTAAGACTTTTGGCCTATAAAAAATAAATTTAATAAAAAGGGTTGCTTTTGAATCAAGGTTAAAATGACCAAAACGGAAAAAATATTATCATATCATGGTATTCGACCTACTCAAATGAGGAAGAAGATATACAAGTTCCTGAAAAGGAAACAAAGTGCTGTGTCCTTTTCCGATTTGAAAAAGGCCTTTGTTCAAAAGAGCGAAACCAATAAAACAGCAAACAGAACGACCTTTTATCGCAACCTAAAGATTTTTGAGAATAAAGGGTTGATTCATCAGATAAATGATGGTGTCGGAGTGTCAAAATATGCGATTTCTGATAAAAATGCCAGAAATAAATACGGTACAGATTTACATATGCACTTTCATTGTACCGAATGCAGAAAAACAATCTGTTTACCAAATAAAATATCGGAAGAAAGCCTGCCAGAAGATTATGAAGTGAACGATGTGAACTTGGTTTTGAAAGGAATATGTGAAAAATGCAGGAAAAAATAACAGCTGGGAGTACTTGAACCTTGAACCCTTGCGCCCAATGGTCCAGTTCAGGTTTCTTCCACCCTCTTTAACTAAAAAATATGGCAGAATTAAAAAAATCATTGGGAACACTTCGACTCACTTTTTATGGCGTTGGGACAATTGTTGGCGCAGGAATCTATACAGTAATCGGCGCAGCAGCTGGACAAGCGGGCACAGACCTTTGGTTGAGTTTTATTTTTGCAGCAATTGCGGCTAGTGTCTCTGCAATGTCCTATGCAGAGCTCTCCTCTACCTATCCCAATGCAGGTGCGGAATTTATTTTTGTACGCAAGGCATTTCCAAAAATTGATATTCCGTCTTTTCTCACGGGTTGGACGATTGCGTTTCATAGTTCGGCCACCATTGCAGCCGTGTTACTTGCCTTTTCGGGGTATTTCAATACGTTTTTTAATATGCCCTCTCTTCTAATAAGTTATGGCATTTTATTGGTGTTGTCATTAATTAGTATTACAGGCATCACAAAATCGTCGACAGCAAATATTATTATGGTCAGCATTCAACTTTTGGGATTGTTATTATTGATAGTATTCGGACTTTTGGAAACTGGTCCACCCAAAGCAGAATTTTTTAAAGTTGAATCGATTTCTGGAACTTTGGCGGCCACAGCCACACTGTTCTTTATCTATACTGGTTTTGAACATATGGCAGCTTTGGGTTCGGAAGTTAAAAACCCAGGGAAAACAATTCCTCGTGCCTTTTTATTGACAATGGTAATAACTACCATAATTTATTTATTTATTGCTTTTACGGTTTTGAATATTGCAGACCCTTCCGCCTTGGCAAACGTGGATTCGCCACTTTCTCTTGCAGCTTCCAATCTCAACAATTGGTTGCCTGTGGTATTGGCTATCGCTGCACTTTTTGCTACGGCTAATGCTGCTTTTAGTGGTATCATATCCATAAGTAGGTTGCTTTTTGGAATGGCCAGTGTGGGAGAACTTCCAAAGTTTATGACCAAAACCAATGCACAGAAAGTACCGTGGGTTACTACCATTGTAGTTATGGCAGCAGTTGCGGGATTTTTATTGTTGGGCGATATTAAGATTGTAGCGGGTATGTCTTCTTTAGGCGCTTTACTTGTTTTTGTTGCCGTAAATGTCGCACTTATCGTGCTTCGGTTTAAAGCACCAGAGCAAGAACGACCATTTAAAGTTCCTTTGGCTATAGGACGAGTGCCGATTTTACCCATTTTGGCGATACTTATAAGTCTATCATTGATAATCCAATTTAATTGGCAGGTTTATGCAGCGTTCGTAGGTGCTGTTATCGTGGGAATTGTGCTTGATTATTTTTTGGACAAAAAGTCAAAAGATGAAATAGACCCTGAAAAAGAAAAGGAACTTTTTAACCATTAAAATGAAGCTATGGACTGGATGTTTGAAGATTTTAAAACCGACCTAGATACCTTAAATCCTATAGTCCGAGAAAAAGCTCTGTCCATAGCTAAAGAACTAATTGAAAAAAAAGATATTTCAGCCAAAGAAGCTTTAACCCAAGGCATCATAAGGGCAGAAGAATGGTTTTACGATTTAGAAGGATAATAATTAATTAAAAATTATATAAAATGTTACAGATAATAGAGTTAAAAGAAAAAAAAATTGTTGCAACAAAAGCTTCGGGCAAATTGAGAAAAGAAGATATAGAAAAAATCCATCCACTTATCCACGCCATACTGGACAAAGGAATGAAAGTCCGGTGGTATTTTGAGATGGTCAACTTTACGGGTTGGGATTTACCTGGTTTATGGGAAGACCTAAAAATGGACACAGCCCACGCCACGGACTATGAAAAAATAGCAATGGTAGGAGATAAAAAATGGCAGGAATGGATAACCCAATTTATGAAGCCTTTTACGAACGCCGAAATTAAGTATTTCAATATAGACCAAAAGGACGATGCCAAAAATTGGATTGAGAGCCAGCCAGTAAGCATACTTCCGTAAAAGACAGACGATGAATAAAAAAAGCATTCTTATTACCATTTTAATTGGGTTTGCCATAGGTGTTTTTATCCTTCAACCTTTTGGGATAACAATTTTCACGTTTATCAGACAGAATTATGAAATTAATTGGTGGCAATATTTAATAAATAATTTCATTGAAATTTT
This sequence comes from Psychroflexus sp. MBR-150, assembly GCF_053628795.1. NCBI lineage: Bacteria > Pseudomonadati > Bacteroidota > Flavobacteriia > Flavobacteriales > Flavobacteriaceae > Psychroflexus > Psychroflexus sp. MBR-150. The sequence goes on along the minus strand of NZ_JBRJHB010000001.1, from coordinate 232,492 downwards.
GAATATCAATGGGAATCAAATTTTTGAGAATATTCTTTTCGGATTATTAGGTGCCACTGTTGCGCTGATGTATTATTTCGGTAAAAGAGAAAAGGATATAGATAATAAGTAGGGGGTAAATAGTTGTGTGAAAGAGTGAAATTTTTTATTTAAAATAAATTAAGTGAAAACTTAATTAATAGCAGGCAGCTTTTATGATGCTTCTTAAAGCAAAATGATTAATAGCATTAAAAGCACAAGTAGAAGCTGCTTTTTTTTAATTATACAATTAAAAATGGATATTATGAATTTTAAACATTGTATTTTAATAATCTTGTTGGTTAGTTATTATAAGGTAAACGCCCAAAAAATTTATACAACTGAAGAAGGTCATATTATGATGATGGCTTTGGTTGATGATAAACCCGTCAAGGCAGAAAGCCATAAACTCGCCTTATATCTTGATTATGATTCCAAAGGTGTTAAAGGTGTACTCGACCTTAAAACTTTATCAACAGATAGTCCTAAAATCAATGCCCTTTTAGAACAGCGGGAAGACCCTTTAATACTTCGGTTTACTGGCACTATTCCATCACAGGATTTTTTATCAAAACGGCACGACCCAATTAATTTTAATTGGTTGGTAACGGTTACGTACAAAGACAAAACCTATAAATCAGTCTTTAAAACGACTCTTAACCATTTTGACCAAGGAACAACCACTTCTTGTTTGATAAGTGCCAGAGGGCAGGTTTTGGTTCCAAATACTGGTTTGGATTCCTTAATAGAGGGAATCGATGAAACCATAGAGGTGCAGTTTGCGCAATTGGTATTGAGATTGGAATAACTACAAATTTAAATGAAATTATAATCGAAATTATGAAAAAAAAGAAATTGAATTTAAGAGATTTAAATAAAACTTCATCCGATAATCACAAGCGCAATGATGGCCACAACCATAGCAGTCCGGAAAGTATAGGGAAATTTAAAATTTATGTACCAGCAATTTTCAGCTTTGTAATGCTGATTATTGGTATTGCGATGGATTATTTTGACGTAGCTTTTTTTAAAGATTGGATACGTATTGTCTGGTATGCAGTCGCATATCTTCCAGTAGGTTTTCCTGTGATAATGGAAGGTTGGAACAGCATCAAAAATGGCGATTTTTTTACCGAGTTTTTATTGATGTCCATCGCAACCATAGGTGCATTCGCCATTGGCGAATATCCCGAAGGTGTGGCAGTAATGTTGTTTTATGCGGTAGGCGAATTGTTCCAAAGTGCCGCGGTTAAAAAAGCCAAGGGAAGCATCAAGGCATTACTGGATGTACGACCTAATGAAGCCTTGGTCTATAGGAACAACAATTATGTTTCTGTAAATCCCGAAATCGTTGCTATTGGCGAAAAAGTTCAAGTCCGTGTGGGCGAAAAAATCCCTTTGGATGGTGTTTTATTGTCCGAAAAAGGCTCATTCAATACAGCAGCTCTAACAGGCGAAAGCAAACCTGACACCATTGCAAAAGGAGAAAAAGTATTTGCAGGAAGCATCAATCTGGATGGCGTTATTGAAATTGAAACTACCAAAGAATTTAAGGATAGTTCCATTGCACGTATTCTCGATATGGTGCAAAACGCCACCGCTCGTAAATCAAAAACCGAATTGTTCATTAGAAAGTTCGCAAGAATCTATACACCAATCGTTGTCTTTCTTGCGATTGGATTGACGTTTATACCCTACATTTTTGTGGACGATTATGTCTTTAGCGATTGGTTGTATAGAGCCTTGATTTTCTTGGTTATTTCCTGTCCGTGTGCTTTGGTTATCTCAATTCCGTTGGGCTATTTTGGTGGATTGGGAGCAGCTTCAAAAAATGGTATTCTATTTAAAGGTGCATCATTTTTAGATGAAATGACAAAGGTAAACACCATTGTAATGGATAAAACAGGAACCGTGACAAAAGGTGTTTTCAAGATAAAGGAAATAAAAGCCATTGATTGGAAAGAACCTGAATTTATGAAATACCTGATGGCGATGGAAGAACAATCCACCCATCCCATTGCAAAAGCTATTATGGAATATAAAGCTGATGGCGAAGATTTTCAGGCATCCACAGTAACCGAAGTTGCAGGAAAAGGATTAAAAGGAACAGTAAACGGCAAAACCGTATTGATTGGGAATAAACCATTGATGATTTCAAACAATATCGAAGTTCCATCTGAAACTGATAACATTGTAGAATCCATCGTAATGGTTTCCATTGATGGTAAATTCGCTGGCTATGTCATCATTGCAGACGAATTGAAAGAAGATGCCCACGAAGCCATCAAGCAAATTAGAGAATCTGGAATTTCCAAAATCATAATGCTTTCTGGCGACAAGGATCCCATAACCCAACAAGTGGCAAAAGAAATGGGTGTGGATTGGGCAAAAGGCGGATTGTTGCCAGAAGACAAATTAGCCGAAGTGGAAAAACTGATGGCCGAAACCGACAACAAAGTTGCCTTTATAGGCGATGGCATCAACGATGCGCCAGTATTGGCAGCGAGCGATGTTGGGATAGCAATGGGCGGTTTGGGCAGCGATGCGGCAATAGAAACGGCGGATGTAATCATTCAGACAGACCAACCGAGCAAAATTGCAAAAGCTATTAAAATTGGTCGTTCAACACGTCGTATCGTTTGGCAAAATATAGGTTTAGCTTTTGGTGTGAAAGCAGTCGTATTGGTTTTGGGCGCAGGCGGTCTGGCGACGATGTGGGAGGCTGTTTTTGCAGATGTTGGAGTGGCATTGTTGGCGATTTTAAATGCTGTGCGATTGCAGAAGATGAAATGGAAATAACCAAAAGTAATGTATCAAAAACAGAGAAAAAAAACAAATAAGAGAGTTAGTAAATCATCGAATAACAAAATCACAAAAAAAGATAAGTTCAATAGGATTCTTGCAATAATCTTTGTGGTAATAACCGCGTTCCTATTATACTATTTTGTGCTAAAAGGGAATATTCATAAGCATTAATGAATTAAGGGAATATAATATTCCAAGTGGTTTGTGTGGTTACAAAAATTGAAGTGGAAATGATTGATAAGTAGTAAAAGCGATATTCTATGTTGGAAAATAGACGAAATAAAAAAAACAATAAAGTACCCTAACCAAGAACTCATTCATCATTCCGATAGAGGCTTCCAGTATTGTAATCCTAAATACACAAACTTTGCTGAAAACAATGGTATTACAATGAGCATGACCGAACAATACGACCCTTATGAAAATGCTGTAGCTGAAAGAATTAACAGAACTCTTAAATATGAATATGGTTTAAAGCAAACCATCAAAAACACTGAAATAGCTAGAGATATGACTCATCAAGCTGTATATATTTATAATAACCTAAGAACGCATTTTAGTCTAGACTTTAGAAAACCAGCAGAGGTTCATTTAAATCCGAACATCAAATACAAATCGTATAGAAAAAATAACTTAAATTTACAGGAAATTAAAATATGAGCACAAAGTAAAAAGTTATTCTAATTTTTTTTGGGTCCATTCAAAAGGCCCAGAAAAAAAATTGGAAATAACTTTTGATCGATAATCTAATCAATAACCAAAAAAGAGTCAACCTATATCAGTATAATACACTAAAGAATCTTATGGAAATTTTTCTTCACCCCGAAATTTGGATATCCTTACTTACCTTAATTTTTATGGAAATCGTTTTAGGGATTGATAACATCATTTTTATCTCTATTGTTTCAGGAAAATTACCAAAAAACCAACAGCAAAAAAGCATATATGTCGGCTTGACTTTAGCCTTGCTCATGCGTATTGCTTTATTGTTTAGCATTACTTGGATAATTGGTTTAACAGAACCTGTTTTAAGCATTTACGAGTTTGATTTGAGTTGGCGAGATATCATATTGGCAATTGGTGGTATATTTTTGATTATAAAAAGTATTTTTGAAATTCATCACAAAATAGAAGGAGACGAAAAAGAAACTACAGTCAAAAAAGTCAGTTCATTTAGCAATGCCATTATACAAATTGTAGGTTTAGATATAGTGTTTTCTTTTGATTCTATCCTCACTGCTGTCGGGCTAACCGAAGAAATTATTTTGATGATTATCGCCGTGATTATATCCATTATCATTATGATGATTTTCGCCAAAAAAGTCAGCAATTTTGTCAACAAATATCCAACTATTCAGATTTTAGCTCTTTCATTTCTGATTTTGATAGGCTTTATGCTTTTTGTTGAATCACTGCATTATCATGTGCCTAAAGGCTATATCTATTTTGCCGTATTCTTTTCATTGATTATAGAAATGCTGAATATTCGTTTTAGAAAAAACCGAAAGCAAAAGTAGCGATATGGCAAAAGTTTATAGATCTTTTATTATTTTAACGTGAGTTCGATATAATAAAATACAGATATTTAATCATTTGTAATGTCGATAGAGCGAAGCATGAGCGACGAGACATCTCAGTAGGATGAGATTTCTCCTCATTCTTCGTTACCAATGACAAAATTTGCTAACAAAAACATATAATCATCTGATTTACAGCTTACAATAAATCGAACTCACGTTATTTTAAAAAAATGCAGTACATAAACGATGGTTTTAAAAAAGCCTGTTATATAAAAGTCATCTCACATCTCTCAAAAAATACTCTGAAATATCTTTAGCACACTCATCACAGAAGGCATTAGCAAAGAAATAGCTATACTTTTAAACCCCTATTCACAAGGAAATTGGCAAATAGTTTAGAGATATTAGAGTTACAAATAATTGAATCTGCGAAATTCATATGATTGATTTTATATGAATGTGTTAAACATTAACTAAACCTGAGTTTAGAACTTGTTGATGTGCCAAGCTCTGCTAAATTTGCTCAAAAACAAAAAACATGAAATTTAATACCAAAACCATACACGGTGGGCAAGATAATGTCGATCCAGCATACGGCTCGGTAATGCCTCCTATTTATCAAACATCTACTTATTCTCAAACCACACCTGGAAGCCATAAAGGCTATGAATATTCAAGAAGTGCTAACCCAACACGAACGGCTTTAGAAAAATCTTTGGCTTCTATTGAAAACGGAAAATTTGGTTTAGCTTTTGGCTCTGGTCTTGCAGCTATTGATGCTGTCATAAAAACCTTAAAACCAGGTGAGGAAGTGATTTCTACCAACGATTTATACGGCGGAAGTTATCGTTTGTTTACCAGTATTTTCAAAGATTTTGGCATCAAATTTCATTTCATCGGTTTAGGTGATGTCAATAGTATTGAAGCTCATATCAACGACAACACAAAAATGATTTGGGCAGAAACGCCAACAAATCCTATGATGAATGTTGTTGATATTAAAGCTCTTTCTAAGGTTTCTAAAAAACATAATTTGTTATTGTGTGTTGACAATACTTTTGCTACGGCATACTTACAGCAGCCTTTAGACTTGGGTGCTGATTTAGTAATGCACAGTGCCACAAAATATCTCGGTGGGCATTCTGATGTTGTTATGGGTTCGTTGGTGGTTAATGATGAAGCCTTAGCAGAAAAACTCTATTTTATCCAAAATGCCAGCGGTGCAATTGCTGGACCGATGGACAGTTTTTTAGTATTGAGAGGCATTAAAACACTTCATTTGCGTATGCAAAGACATTCGGAAAATGGTCGTGCTGTTGCTGAATTTTTACAGCAACATCCAAAAGTTGAACAAGTATTTTGGCCTGGACTAACAACACATCCTAATCACGAAATTGCTAAGCAACAAATGAAAGATTTTGGTGGGATGGTGTCTTTTACTACGAAAGGCAACTCTTTTGAAGATGCTATTAAATTTGTTGAAAACCTTAAAGTTTTTACCCTTGCAGAATCGCTTGGTGGCGTTGAATCTCTTGCAGGACATCCCGCAAGTATGACGCATGCCAGTATCCCAAAAGAAGAGCGTGAAAAAACTGGAGTTGTAGATTCTTTAATCAGATTGAGTGTTGGTATTGAAGATAAAGAAGATTTGATTCAAGATTTAAATCAGGCTTTGGGGTCTTAAAACTCTAATTCATATTCTTGTAATATTTCATTCTGATTGTGCATTTGCATAATAACTTTATTTTGTTCAAAGTTGTAGTTCAAGATGCCGTATGAATTTTCAGCTACAACTTTACCTTCTCTATCGGCATTGGGTTCTGATGTGAAGCTAGAAAAAGAATGGGTCAAACTGCTTGAGGTGAAATCAAATATTGGGTAATCATAAGCATCAAGATTTTGACTAGAAAATTCAGAGATATGTCTATCTCCTGACAACATCACCAAATTCTGAGGTTGATATGTATTCAATAAAGTTTTCAATTTTTCTACTTCATGTGGAAAATTGCCCCAAGTTTCAAAGCCGTGTTCATCAGACCAAATTTGAATACTACTCATAATGATGTGGTAATCAGCTTTTGAATTTTTTAGTTCATTTTCTAACCAATTCCATTGTGTTTCACCGAGTAAAGTTCCTTCGCCATTTTGCCAAGGTTTATAGCGTTTATCACTGTTTTTATTTTTTTGCAAAGGACTTCTAAAATAACGTGTGTCTAATAAAATTAACTTTACAGTCTTGTCTTTAACTTGAATATTTTCAGCATAATAAATGCCTTTTTGGCTTCGCCTCTTGTCGGTTGAAGCAACTCCTATAAAGTCTAAAAAAAGGTCTTGGCTTTCCGTTTTGTATTGCCATTCTATACCAGCATCATTTTTGCCATAATCATGATCATCCCAAACGCCATAAACTTGATTATTTATCGTTTCTATAAAATTTTTGTAATCAGGGTTGTTGAGTTGAGTTTGGTAATCTTTTGCCATTTTAGCCATATCTTTAGTATCAGCATAAATATTATCGCCACCCCAAATAAAAATATCAGGCTTTTGTATAGCCATGGCATTCCAGAGCGGTTGTTCTAAGTCTTGTCTGTTACAGCTACCAAATGCCACGACAAAATCAAATGAATTATTTTCAAGAGTTTCTAAATTATTCCCTGTTTGTGTATCAGGTTGTTTTTTATCAGGTTGTTTTTCATTTTTACAAGAAACCATGAAAAGTGTCAAAAAACAAAACCCTAAAATGCGTAAATTAGACATGATTAAAAAGATTAATTAATCATCAAAAATAATTCAATTAACTTCTAAGTGTTTTAAGCATAAGTCAACAAAACATAAAGAAGAGATAAACAATTTTAAAAAGCAATAAGCCAAGACTCAAAAAAGCAATAATAAATTGTCAAAGATTTAAAGAAAAGTTATATTTGTGCCTATTTTTTGATGATTTTACAAAACTAAATTTATGGATTTCAAATTAACCGAAGAACACGAAATGATTCGTCAAGCTGCTAAAGATTTTGCTAAATCAGAATTACTTCCTGGCGTTATAGAAAGAGATAACAAACAAGAGTTTCCAAAAGAACAAATCAAAAAACTCGGCGAGCTTGGGTTTTTAGGTATGATGACTTCTCCAGAATTTGGCGGTGGCGGAATGGATACGATATCTTACGTATTAGCCATGGAAGAATTATCAAAAATAGACGCTTCTGCATCAGTTGTTGTTTCAGTTAATAATTCATTGGTCTGTTGGGGAATAGAAGCTTATGGCAGTCAAGCCCAAAAAGAAAAATATCTAACAAAACTCACTACTGGAGAAGCACTTGGTGCATTTTGCTTAAGTGAGCCTGAAGCAGGTAGCGATGCCACTTCTCAAAAAACAACAGCCATAGATAAAGGCGATTACTATCTTTTAAATGGCACAAAAAACTGGATAACCAACGGAGGCAATGCAGATTATTACCTTGTTATTGCCCAAACCAATAGAGAGAAAAAACACCGTGGCATCAATGCATTTATTGTTGAAAAAGGATGGGATGGTTTTGAAGTTGGCCCAAAAGAAGACAAAATGGGTATCCGCGGTAGCGACACTCATTCTTTAAATTTTAACGATGTTAAAATTCCAAAAGAAAACAGAATAGCCGAAGACGGATTTGGATTCAAATTTGCTATGAAAACCCTTTCTGGCGGTCGTATTGGTATTGCTGCACAAGCCTTGGGCATTGCATCAGGAGCATACGAGTTGGCTAAAGAATATTCAAAAACCAGAAAAGCCTTTGGTACAGAGATTAAAAATCACCAAGCTATTGCCTTTAAATTAGCCGATATGCACACTCAAATTGAGGCTGCTCGACACCTCGTTATGAAAGCCGCCTGGGATAAAGACCAAGGTCAAAACTACGATTTATCAGGTGCTATGGCAAAACTCTATGCCTCACAAGTCGCTATGGATGTGTCAACTGAAGCCGTTCAAATACACGGAGGAAACGGTTATGTTAAGGAATATCATGTAGAACGCATGATGAGAGATGCCAAAATTACCCAAATTTATGAAGGTACCTCAGAAATTCAAAAAATTGTAATCTCACGATCTATTTTAAACGACTAGTTTTAATGCAGTTATGACAATAAATTGTAAGGGACAACTGATAGATTTTGATTGTCCCAAGGTTATGGGTATTCTTAATTTAACACCTGACTCTTTTTACGATGGTGGTAAATACCAAACCCAAAATGCAATATTGAAACAAGCAGAAAAAATGCTCACTGAAGGTGCTACCTTTATAGATTTAGGTTCGTATAGCTCAAGACCAGGTGCAACACATATTGATGTAGAAGATGAAAAAAAAAGGCTTATCCCAGTTGTTGAGCTCTTGGTTAAAGAATTTAAAAACGAGATCTTATTGTCAATTGATACGTTTAGAAGTGAAGTGGCAGATTTGACACTTCAAATTGGTGCAAGTATCATTAACGATATCTCTGCGGGTCAATTAGATACTAATATGCTCCAAGTTGTTGCAAAGCACCAAGTACCTTATGTTATGATGCATATGAAAGGGAATCCTCAGAATATGAAAACTTTAGCCCAATACGACAACTTACTTGTTGAAATTAAAACTTATTTTTCTGAACGACTATCTATAGCTTATCAAAAAGGGATTAATGATATCATTATTGATCCAGGTTTTGGATTTTCCAAAAGCATCCAACATAACTTTGAGTTACTCAACCATTTTGAATTATTTAAAAGTTTTGACTTGCCCCTACTTTGTGGCTTATCAAGAAAATCTATGATTTACAAAACTTTGAAAACACAACCCATGCATGCCTTAAACGGCTCTACAGCACTGCACGCTATTGCGTTATACAAAGGAGCCAATATTTTACGCACTCACGACGTAAAAGAAGCCGTTGAATGTATTAAGCTTATACAGGCATTAAACGCATGACAAAATATTCACCAAATTATAAAAAACCAAATATTCTATAATTTTATCAACCTAAAATATTAAGGCAAACTAAAGCTCAAATAACCAGCTTTATATGTCCAATGAAACGGAACATTGTATTTTTTTGCCGTTTGTTGCCAACGTTCTACATAACTTCTATAATTATTACCATCCGCAATAATATGTTTAGGATGTAAAGTTTCAATTAGCTTCCCTAAATGTATATCAGGCGACTGACATAACACAATAATTTCAGTTTTAGATTCTTTTAAATAAACCCCTGAGCTATCTATTACAGTTAAACTATTTTTATTGAGTTTAAAACTATTTTTCAAAGGTCTAAATTCAGTACTATCAATGCGATGTATCAATTGATAATTACTCAACAAATAAGAGTCTGAAAACCCCTCAGTTTTATCTGAATAAATCTCAAGTTGCCGACCTTGCTTGATGCCAATAAGACTTTGTCTATTTTGATGAAAAACAATTAATTCTGAATGTTTATCAACTTCAGAAATCTCTGAAATACTAACCACTATAAAAGCTAAAAGCGAAAGCAAAAACACAGTGATATAAGATTTTTTAAATTCTCGCATCGTAAACATAAAGCTCAGAACCAAAAGTAAAATGGCTAAAAACATATTTCTAGTAAAGAAAATGTCCTGAAATATAAAATCCTTGAATTGACCAAGCCAGTTGACATAAGCCACTAATAAATCTAATAAATAAGCATAAACCTCAACCAAAGGCGAAATTAAACCTCCAACCAAAGCCAAAACAATACAGATTAAACCACCACCAATTAAAATTCCTAAAAATGGTATAATGACAAGATTTCCTAATAAAAACAAACCTGGAAACTGATGAAAATAAAACAGTTGAAACGGCAACACCCCAATTTGTGCAGCTAAACTCACATAAGCCGTATCCCAAAATATTTTGGGGATTTTATATCGTGGCTGATAGAGTTTTGAAAATACAGGATACAACATCACAATAGCAAACACCGCCGAATAAGACAACTGAAAACCAACTTCAAATAGCAATTGTGGTCTGTAAATTAAAAGAGCCACAGCCGACAAGCATAACATATTAATGCTGTTGGTTTTTCGTCTAAACAATTGACCAAAAGCCAAAAAAGAAAACATTGTTACTGCACGCATTACCGAAGGTGAAAATCCCGCTATGGCCGCAAAAATCCAAAGTGAAAGAATTGTAAACAAAACCTTAAACTGCCTCCCGTATTTGAGACTTAACAAGGGTGAAAATATAAAATTAAGAATAAGAAAAACAATACCTACATGCAATCCCGAAACCGCCAAAATATGTACAACACCGACTTCTGCAAACTCGGCATAAACCTCTCGATTTATCGATTGTTTTTGACCTAAAATCAAAGCTTGAATGAGCTCTAAATGTTCGTTGTCAAATCCTGATTTTTGTAGAGCAGAAACCATTTTTATTCGCCATTGCCCTGCGTAAGCATTTATACTAAAATGAGTTTGTGGAACGACTTCAAATTTATCTTCATAAACCACCGCAAACACGTCCCGATTTTGCATAAATGAAGCATAATCAAATGTTTGAGGGTTTTTGGCTTTATAAAACGGATGTAATGAAGTTGACATTATAACCTTATCACCAGGTTTCAACTCTTCGGTTACAGAATCCTTTGAAACATTGAGTAATATTTTGCCTTGATAAAGTTGGTGGTCAATCTTTAAATGATCTAAAATATATTTTTGGTTGTAAGCATTTTCTCTTAAAACTTCACTAACATCAGCTTCAATCCCAAAGTATTCTTGGCTTTTAAAATCTAAATGAATAAGATGATGGGGTTGATTTTTTGGTAAATGGATATGGGTTGACAGACTTCCTAAAACAGCAAAAAGCACAACACTCGACCATAAAAAAAGTGATTTTTGATTCCAAATCCATCTAAAAATAACCAATAAAGCAACCAAGCTTAATACAAGTGTTACTAGTACTTTGAATTGTAAATCAATAAAAAATCCCAAGTAAATTCCACCGATAAAACCCAAACACAGTTTAATTAAGGTGAAATTGAGAAAGTGCATAATTTAAATCATAAAATCCGCTTCACAAACTTAAAACTTTTTTTCCAGTATTTTTGATATAAGTTTGTTACAACAACACCTTGACTTGTAGTTGAGTGAATGAAACTGATATCACGACCATTAGCACTAACAACCAGACCAACATGATTGATCCCGCGTCCTTTTCCAGGTGTTTTAAAAAACACTAAATCGCCAACTTTAGCTTTTTTGAGCTTTGTTTTGTTACCAAGTTTAGACATGGCTTTTGATGTTCTGGGTAATACAATACCATGTCTGTAAAACACACGATAAACTAAACCTGAACAGTCCATACCTGATGAGTTAGTGCCACCATAACGATATGAAGTGCCTAAAAAACTTTGAGCATAAGTGCTGATTTGTCGGGCTTTACTGTTTTGAGCTAAACGTTTTTTGCTGCCACAAGAAATGAGAGCTAATAGCATAAATAAAACGAAAATCTTGTTTAAAATGTTAGTGCCGTTTTTCATCTTTATCGCTTCAATGTAAAATTTCCTGTAAAAGTCTGACCATCAACATCTAATTTATACCAATAGTCTTGTGACGGTAGAGCTTTGCCTTGATACGTCCCATCCCAAACAAAAGGAGCCTTTACTCCAGATGCAATTAACTTTCCGTATCGGTCAAAAATATAGATGCTAAATTCATTAAAAAACCTGTCTGCTGGAATTCTAAAAAAGTCATAAAAGCCATCGGCATTTGGGGTAAAAAATTGAGGAATCTCTAAATGCGGAAATTCTATAACTTGAATTCCACAATCATTACTTTGAATACTTATATTGTATAAACCGCCAGCTACGTTTTCAAAAATTGGAGAAGTCTGAAAATTTTGACCGTCTATTGAAAAAGAAAAATCGCCTTGGTTTTCTAATGAGATAATAATATCTCGACCATCACTCACAATATCACTAACGACAGCTTCATCTAAGAAAGCTACTTCAAAGATTTTTGTAGAAGTGCAGCCGTTTGGTGTTGTACGTTCAACACTAAAACTGCCTGCTTCATCAACTTCAATTTGTGGTGTGGTTTCATCGGTTGACCAAAGATAGGTTAAATTTGAACTTTCAGCATCCAAAATAACGGAATCACCTGGGCAAATGGCTATGTTTTCGGTTTCATTCTCAGGAGTGCTATTTATAGTTAAACTAATTGGAGTACGGGTTGGGGAAATGCAATTACCAACAATTGTTGTGCTTTCAGCATAAAAAGTACCTTCATTATCAGGTTCAAAACTAAAGCTATTTTCAAGTAACAAATTCCCACCATTTGGAGAATCATACCAATCTATACTAATATTAGAATTGTTCTGAACTTCTAAAACAACACTTTCACCATCACAAATTTCAACATCACCTAAACTTACAGCTGGAATAAAACTTTGGACATTAATTTCAAATACATTAGAAATGCTATTACACAAATTGTTGTTCACATTAATTAAATCTTCTGAAACTTTGACTCTAAAAAATTGAGTAGAATTAATGTTATTAAGCTCTAAAGTTTGAGAAGTTTCACCAGGAATATCATTCCAATTGTTGTTATCATCACTTTGTTGCCACTGATAAAAATGGTTGTCATAAACTGAAAAATCAGGTACAGCTGTCAGCGAGAGACTGTCAATATTTTCGTTTTCACAGACTTCAAGGCTATTAGTATTGTCTTCATCAAAAATTTCAGTTAAATCTCCACAAGACTTAAAGGCAATGTCGTCTATGGCTAAATCATTTCCACATCCGCCTTCACCGTTGTTGAGCATTTTTAGAATTATTGATGTTTGCCCTGGCAAAGTTTCAAATGTAACAGCAAATTGCTCCCAACTAGGGTTTGTTGTGCCAGGAATATCACCAGTACTCCCTTCGGATAGAAGTGTGGTATCGGTTTCGTCCCAAATTTGAAATCTTACGTTTACTGGAATACCTGTGCCAGGACATGCCGCTGACGAAGCATCATAAATGTTTACAAGAAATGCTGAAAATTCATAGGGATTGTTTTCACACAAACCACTAATGGGAATTTGAAAAAACAAACCCGCATCAAAAGATGCATTCACAATTAGAGCTTTGCCGTTAACGTCACCAGTAGTGTTATCAGGAATGTTATGAAAACTACCCAACTGCATCAAATTTGATGAAATGGTGTATTGCCCATCTTGTGGTCCTTGGTCAACAAATGTATAAGTTGTTACACTGGCACCAAGTGGCGGACCATTAGTAGTACCTTGACCAAAATCTTCTTCAAAAATAGCTTCACCTGTATTGCCTGGGCAAAAACTTATTTGTGACCAACTATTCGAGTAAACAATTGAAAATAAGATTAAACTGTATAAAAGTCTTGATTTCATATATATAACTAAGCTTGCTAATTTAATAATTTAAAGCTTTCATCTATCAGCTTTTACTATGGATTACAAGTATTTATCAAATGAACATTATTTTTTATCTATCGATAGCATTTTCTTAAAGCTTCTATACTTTTCTCAGCATTATTAAAAGCATTGGAGCAAGTTTTGTTTTGACAAATAAAAATTTGATTTAGATGTGATTTAACTTTGTGTTGAAGCAGAGGTAAATTTTCAGTTAAGCCACCACAAAAATTACAAAATGGCCAATAGTGTTGTTGTATTTTACTAAGGTTTTCTAAAGCATCAGGACCAGTTATAGCAACATCAATTTGACCTTTATGAATAGCAATATTGAGCTTGTGCCAACGAGCAAAATAAAGCTTGTATTTTTTATTCAATGGTTTGACTTTTTGAAGCATTTGCTTGGCAGTTTCAATATACTTTTCATTGTATAGCATATGCCCAAGTCGCCATAGATTTTCGGCCATCACAGCATTTGAAGATGGTATAACGTTGTCGATAGATTCTATTTTTCGAGCGATGAGTTGTGTTGATTTTTCGGTGTAATAAAAAAGATGTTGGTCTTGGTCAAAAAAATTGTTGTAGCAAAATTCTACTAAGTTTTCTGCAATTTTTAAATATCGTATTTCAAAACTGATCTCATAGCTATACAATAAGGCTTCTATAAAAAAAGCATAGTCGTCTAAAAATCCTTTTGGTGTAGCGTTATCCATCAAACGATTTACAGAAGAGGAATTAGTAATACTTTTTTTAATAAGATTCTGCATAAGGTCAAAAGCTAATTCTTTATACGTTTCGTCTGACAAGGCTTGGTAAGATTTAATTAAACCCTTAACCATCAAGGCGTTATGAGCTGTTATTAACTTGTTGTCTAAACCAGGTTTTTTACGCCTACTTCTTTCAATTTTAAGTTTGGTTTTAATATCTGATAACTGCTTGGTGGCTTGCTCAGATGAAATTTTAAATGTATCAGCCAATTTTTGTAAAGGTAATTTTTGGGCTAAAATATTTCTTTGGTTTTCCCAATTTCCGTTAGGCTCAAGCCCAAAAAAGCTTTCGGCGAGTTTAAATTCATCTCCGTTTAAAATTTGCTTTAATTCCTGAAACGTCCAAGTGTAAAATAAGCCTTCTTCATCATCTGAATCAGCATCAAGAGCGGAATAATAACCGAGATGATTACTTTTTAAATCTGCATTCAAAAACCAGATAGTTTCTTCTATACATTTTTTGTAGTCTTGATTGTGTGAAACTTTATAAACATCAGCATAGAGGCTAATCAATTGGGCATTGTCGTAAAGCATTTTTTCAAAATGTGGTGCAAACCAATTTTCATCTACACTATAACGTGAAAAACCACCACCAACCCAATCATAGATGCCACCTTCCAACATTTGATTTAAAGTTAAATCAATAACCTTTAAAGCTTGTTCATCTTTGTAGGTTACAAAATATTCTAGTAAACTATCCCAAACGACAGGCATGGGAAATTTTGGGGACTTATTGATTCCACCTTTTTCAAAATCAATATGTTGATACCAAGATTTATAAGATTTTAACAATTCATCTTCCGAATGATTTTCAGTTGAAACTTGGGTGTCAAAAATATCTATACTATCAATGCTATCAGTTAATCTTTTGGCGGTTTTAATCAAGGTTTCGGGTTGCTTTTTATAGGCTTCAGCAATATTTCTTAAAATTTTTATCCAGCTGTCCTTAGGAAAATAAGTTCCTGCATAAAAAGGTCTGCCATCAGGTAGTGCAAAAACATTAAGTGGCCAACCACCACGACCCGTTAGGATTTGTGCTGCATCCATATAAATTTGATCAATGTCAGGTCGCTCTTCTCGGTCTATTTTTACGTTGATAAAATAGGTGTTCATCAAAGTTGCCACTTCTTCACTTTCAAAACACTCATGAGCCATCACATGACACCAATGACAAGCTGAGTAACCTATGCTTATCAACAAACATTTGTTTTGATCTTTAGCCAATTGAAGTGTTTGCTCATTCCATTCTTGCCAATGTACAGGATTATCTTTGTGTTGAAGCAAATAAGGATTTGAAGATTGAGAAAGCGTGTTTTTGAGCATAGTATAATAAATGGAAAAATCAACCCAAATGTAAATAATATAGAGTGATTTTAAGCTTACTTTTGTTATCGTTTTGCTTTTTTCTAATTTTAAAATACTTAAAAAAATTTAAAACTCAAACCATCCACTTTAATTTTTACAAATAATTACTTTTGCAGTTATAATTTAAGAAAGTGTTTAAACCTAAAGAAATTACAAAAGTTATTGACAACATTAGCATAGGCTATTCTGCACCAAGCAATATTGCTTTAATTAAATATTGGGGAAAATATCCAATACAAATTCCAGCTAATCCATCTATCAGTTTTACGCTTCAAAATTGTAAAACAGAAACATTTATAGAGGCTAAAAAAAAAACAAAGCCTACAAATACTTTCGATATAGAAGTTTTGGTTGATGGCAAAATACGGGAAGACTTTAAACCTAAAATTTTAAAGTTTTTTGAACGTGTTGAGCCTTATTTTTCATTTCTTAAAACCTACTTTTTTAAAATAAAAACTCATAATACATTCCCGCACAGTAGCGGTATTGCTTCTTCTGCAAGTGGTTTTGCAGCTTTGGCTTCGTGTTTGGTTAGGCTTGAACAATTGCTTTCTGAAAATGAAACCGAAAATTTAGATGTTCAAAAAACATCTTTTGTTGCTAGGTTAGGTTCAGGAAGTGCTACAAGAAGTCTTTCAGGGCCAATGATGTTGTGGGGCAAGCATAAAAACATTGAAAACAGTCAAGATGAATTTGCCATTCCACATACTGATATTGCAGATGTTTTTAAGACCTATCAAGATGTTATACTTTTGGTAGATAAGGGTCAAAAGCAAGTCAGCAGTAGTATAGGTCATGAGCTAATGCAAAACCATCCTTTTGCAAAATCACGCTTTGAGCAAGCCTATAAAAACATGTCCGCTTTGATAGAAATTCTAAACAATGGTGATTTAGATAAATTTATTAGCATTACAGAAAATGAAGCTTTATCTTTACATGCTATGATGATGAGCAGCCAACCTTATTATATTTTAATAAAACCCAAGACTTTAAACATCATTGAACAGGTTTGGGAGTTTAGAAAATCCACCAAAATTCCGTTGAGCTTTACACTTGATGCGGGTGCTAACGTGCATCTGCTATTTCCTAAATCACACAAAGAGAGAGTTTTAGAATTTATTAATACAAGTTTAATTGGCTATTGTCAAAATGAACAGTATATTTGCGATAATATCGGTCAAGGTGTAATACCTTTATCATAAACCAATATATTATGAAAGGTCCTTTATTTTATTCAAAAATTTTATTATTTGGTGAATATGGAATCATTAAAGACTCTAGAGGCTTATCCATTCCATACAATTTTTACAAAGGTGCTTTAAAAATCGATGATTTAGATTCTGATCTTAAAACAAAATCTAACCGAGAATTATCATCTTATGTCAATCATTTAGAAAGTATTCATCATAAAAAAGATACGCCTGTAAAATTTGATTTAGAAAGTTTGAAAGACGATATCGGACAAGGCATGTATTTTGACAGTAGTATTCCACAGGGTTATGGCGTTGGGAGTAGTGGTGCTTTAGTCGCAGCTATTTATGATAAATACGCTTTAGAAAAAATAACCATTTTAGAAAACCTTAACCAAACTAAACTTCAAAAACTCAAAAAGATTTTTGCTGAAATGGAAGCCTTTTTTCATGGTAAATCTTCTGGCTTAGATCCTTTAAATAGTTACTTGAGTTTACCTATTCTTATCAAATCTAAAAATAATATTGAACCTGCTGGCATTCCATCTCAAACCAAAGTTGGCAAAGGTGCCGTATTTCTACTTGATACGGGCAAAGTAGGTCAAACTGCACCGATGGTTAATATTTTTATGGAAAACATGAAGCAAGAAGGCTTCAGGAAAATGTTGAAAGATAAATTTATAAAGCACACTGATGCTTCTGTAGATAGTTTTCTGAAAGGCGATATCAATGCATTGTTTTCTAACGTAAAATCACTTTCAAAAATTGTTTTAGAAAATTTTAAACCTATGATCCCTAAACATTTTCATAGCTTATGGGAAAAAGGCATAGAGACCAATGCTTACTATCTCAAACTTTGCGGTTCTGGTGGCGGTGGCTATATGCTTGGTTTCACTGAAGATATTGAAAAAGCTAAAAAAACTTTAAAAGATTATAAAGTTGAGGTAGTTTACAACTTTTAATACACACAATCATATGGTATGAGCAGTTCAAATAAGTCCATAGTTTATAAACTTGTAGGCTTGTTTGTTAATGTTAGAGGTTATAATATCTTAGTCATTGTCTTGGCACAATATTTAGCTTCAATATTTATTATTTCTCCAGACTATCTCTCTTTAAGAGATGTTTTATTTGACTTAAACTTATTTTTAATTGTGTTTTGTACAAGTTTAGTCATAGCTTCAGGTTACATCATAAATAGCTTTTATGACTCAGAAAAAGATATTATAAACAAACCTTTAAAAACCTATATAGACAATACCGTTAGCCCACAAACTAAGCTTTCGGTTTATTTTATTTTAAATTTTTTAAGCGTTATTCTGGCCAGTTATGTCTCTTTTAGGGCAGTAATTTTTTTTTCAGCTTATATTTTTGGGATTTGGATATATTCTCACAAACTAAAAAAAATTACTTTTTTAGGAAATATCATTGCAGCTCTGTTAGCTATAACCCCTTTTTTTGCGGTTTTTGTGTATTTTAAAAATTTTGAGAAAGTGATTTTTTTTCATGCTATATTTTTGTTTTTACTCATTTTAATCAGAGAAATAGTAAAAGATTTAGAAAACTTAAGTGGCGATTTTGCTCTGGATTACAAAACTTTACCCGTAAAATATGGAGAAAAAACTACAAAAATAATATTGAGTATTCTCATTGGTTTAGCCCTGATAAGTAATCTATTGCTCATAAAATACTTTGATTTGGGCTATATGGACTACTATTTTTATGTCAGTTTAATCGGTTTTGTAATTTTATTTCTATTAATTTGGAACTCTAACCAAAAACTTCAATTTACCCTTATCCACAATTTGCTTAAACTGGTCATAGTTGTTGGTGTTTTTAGCATTTTACTTATTGATGTGGATTTGGTTTTAAAGAAAATTATTAATTTTTAAAACCCTGTGTTTTAGTTAACTGATAGGTTGGTCATAACAATTAAATGTTTTTTGTCTTAGGCTCAATAGCATAAACGCATATAAAATCTTCAATTTCAAAAAAATTTAAGTGGTAATGTTTTTTTAAACCGTGATATGTCACTTCAGCATCAGTTGTTGACGTTTTAAAATCAAAATCGACTACATAAATATCGTGCAGAAACAACAATCCTTGCTTTCCAAACAATTTATACAAAGCTTCTTTTGCACCCCAAACTATGGTTAGTTTTTTTATTAAATCTCGCTGACCTAATGAACGGTATTCTTCTATTGGTGTGAATTTTGGAGCTATACGTTTTATTTTTTCGCGTTGCTTTTCTATATCAACGCCAACTTTCCTATCACTCACGATGACCGTCGTAAATTGGTATGAATGAGAAATTGAAATATGTTTGCCATCTTTGAGATGAGGTTTGCCATTGTCGTCATAGTCCAGATCAAAATCAGTATATCCAAAATTTTTGAGCAAATGCCTGATGCTAATAAATGCCCGTCTGTGTATATCAGATTTCATGGCATCAAAACGCTGCTGACAATAGGCTGAAAGTTCAATACCTTTTGAGAGTTCTTCTAAAGTTTCTTCAACTTTCCAGATTTGAAGTTTTGAAGTTTCATCTATTGTTATTGTTTTGTAAACGGGCATAGTTTTATAAAGATTATGTTTAATTTTGCCAAAATTTTAAACAAATATACAAGATGAGTTCAAAAACAACGAATTACATTCCTTATAAAGTAAAAGATATTTCACTGGCCGAATGGGGTCGCCGAGAAATTGAATTAGCCGAAGCAGAAATGCCAGGCTTAATGTCACTAAGAGAAGAGTACGGTGCTAAAAAACCTTTGAAAGGTGCAAGAATTGCTGGTTGTCTTCATATGACCATTCAAACGGCAGTATTGATTGAAACATTAGTGGAACTCGGTGCTGAAGTCACTTGGAGCTCTTGTAATATTTTCTCTACACAAGATCACGCTGCAGCAGCCATTGCCGATGCTGGAATAGCAGTTTATGCCTGGAAAGGTATGACCGAAGAAGAATTTAACTGGTGTATCGAACAAACTTTATTTTTTGGCGAAGAGCGCCAACCGTTAAATCTAATTTTAGACGATGGTGGCGATTTAACCAATATGGTTTTAGATCAATTTCCCGAACTAGCCGAAGGCATCAAAGGTCTTTCTGAAGAAACTACCACAGGCGTTCACCGTTTGTACGAACGTATGAAAAATGGCACTTTACCAATGCCGGCCATCAACGTCAATGATAGTGTAACAAAATCTAAATTTGACAATAAATACGGTTGTCGTGAATCTGCAGTTGATGCTATTCGTCGTGCAACTGACCTTATGTTGGCTGGAAAACAAGTTGTGGTTTGTGGTTATGGCGATGTTGGTAAAGGCACAGCAGCCTCTTTTAAAGGTGCAGGTTCTATTGTAACCATTACAGAAATTGATCCGATTTGTGCTTTACAAGCCGCTATGGATGGCTTTGAAGTCAAGCGTTTAGAAAACGTATTGCACAAAGCTGACATTGTGATTACCACAACAGGAAACAAAGATATTGTGCGTGGCGAACATTTTAAAGCCATGAAAGACAAAACTATCGTCTGCAACATTGGGCATTTTGATAACGAAATTGATGTGGCTTGGTTAAAACAAAATAGCGATGGTCCTAAGGTAGAAATCAAACCACAGGTTGATAAATATACTATTGATGGCAAAGACATTATTCTATTGGCTGAAGGTCGATTAGTCAATTTAGGTTGTGCTACAGGTCATCCAAGTTTTGTGATGAGTAACTCGTTTACCAATCAAACTTTGGCTCAAATAGAGTTATGGGAGAACGAAGATAAATACAAAAATGAAGTCTATATGCTTCCCAAACATCTCGACGAAAAAGTTGCAGAATTGCACTTAAGTCGTGTTGGTGCAGAGCTTACAAAACTCAAAAAAGACCAAGCCGATTATATTGGCGTTGATGTTGATGGACCATTTAAGCCTGAGTATTATAGGTATTAAAAGTTTATAAAACAACAAGTAAGAAAAATCAAATTTAAACCTCACAGGTCTTCGAGACCTGTGAGGTTTTTTAGTGTTACATTATTATTTTGGTTTAAAAGTCTATTATTTATTTTTGAAGCATGTAACTAATCAGTTTTGAATTCATTAGTGCATTCGTGGTAAATTTAAAATAAATTCCTATTTTGTTTTGCTTGTTTCGTTTATTTCGTTTATTTTTGATTTAAATCAAATCCGAAATGGAACTGTTTAAGACTATAAATAAACCAAGCAAAGACGAACAAAAAATTGCTTTCTCTTCTTATGATACTTTAATTTCTGTTATTAATAAAATTAAAACAGAACATCCTATCATTGAAATAGAAGAGACTGAAGAAAAAATTAAGTTACCCTTAAATGCTTTAAAATTATTAGGGAACATTTTGAAGACTATGAGCGAAGGTAAAGCATTCTCTTTAGTGCCTTCAGCCACAGAAGTCTCTACACAAAAAGCAGCGGAAGTTTTGGGTTGTTCAAGACCCCATTTAGTGAAACTATTAGAGAAAGGAGAACTCAACTATACAAAAGTCGGCAAACATCGTAGGCTAAAATTTGAAGATGTAATGGACTATAAGATACAAATGAAAGCAAACCAAAAACAACACATCATCGATATTATGCAGTCTGATGAAGAATCAGAATTGTATGATTCATAGTGTGAAATTTATTGCCGTATTAGACACAAATGTTGTTTATCCCTTAGAAGTGAGAGATTTGCTTTTTTGGTTCGCTTATTATGATTTGTTCACACCCAAATGGAGTAAACACATTTTTGACGAATGGAAAAGTGTTATGTTTAGAAAAAATATTTCAGAGAAAGAGGCTAATAAAAGAATTAGAAAAGCAAATTTAGCTTTTCCGTATGCATTTGTTAAAAACTATTCAGGCTTGATAAATGCCTTATCACTTCCTGACAAAGATGATTGCCATGTTTTAGCTGCTGCCATTAAAACTAATGCAAATGTAATTGTTACAAATAACCTAAAGCACTTTCCGAATTCATATTTAGCATCCTTTGGTTTAAAGGCTAAATCTGCAGACGATTTTTGCACAGATTTAATCGATCTTAATATAAAACAATCTGTCGAGGCTTTTAGAGAAATGGTCTTTAACAAAAAGAACCCTAATCTTGATGAATATGAAGTATTAGACATATTGAGAAAAAGAAATCTAAAAAATACTGCCGATTTTTTACATTCTCAGTTGTAAATCATTTCAATTTACTTCACCAGCTTTATCAACTTAGGATAATTTAAGTTCGTTTTGCCTTTATTTGTTTTGACTGCAAAAATTACTGGTAAAGCCATATTTAGTACATAAAGACCTATAAAAATAAAAAAGAAATATTCATAATCAGTAGTGTCCGATAAACATTTTTTAAAAGCGGGATTTCCTATATAGGATTTTCCACTTATTTTTATCTTAGTTTTTCCACAAAACTTACATGTGAACAAAAGTAAAAATTTTAGCGGTCAACCCATTATCAAAAAGGTTTTAAGTCTTATTTTACCCAACGATGTTTATCGAACAACAATGATTAACTTATATTTAACAAAACAAAAAAATACAAGTTGTAATTTTGGTTATGTTCAACTTTAAAATTTAATTATCATGAAAAATTTTTCAAAAATTATTGTAGTATTATTTTTTGGAGTATAGACATCCAATCATGCTGTTAGCGAGCTGAATTCAGTTGCAGAAAGTACAGACGGCTATGTGGTAAACGACTGTTCGTTTGGAGAAAAACTATTAGCCACAGACATGCTATATTTTATTGACATCGAATTAAATGGGTCAGTAACTATTAGTGATTGCACTATGACTTATGATATTACAGTTAGTTATAGCATTTTTGATAATAAGGTCACTAGAGTACGTGGAAATTTAACTTTCAGTGGTTCTTGCTCGGGCTCGGTTGATTTTGATATAGAATTGAGGTCTAATAGTGATGATACAATTAATGAATTGCCGGTCATCTATGATGTGGATGTTAATAATAAACGTGATTTTGAACAGTTTCTTGTTAAAGAAATCAATCAAGCTATAATCAATAATTGAAGATAGTATTGCTATTTTAAAAGCCACTCTACGTTTAGAATGGCTCTGTTTTTCTTAAGTTAGATAATTTTAAGATGAATATTATGAAAACTAAAAAATTAAATTTTAATAGTGGTTTAGTAATTGTGTTTTTATTACTTAATCAACTTTCTTTATTTCCCCAAGATTCTTCTCTACAAAATTCCAAGCATGATTCAAAAAAGTTTGTGCCTTCATTCTTTTCATACAAGACAATTATTACAAATGATTTGGGAACAGATATTTCTTTAGAAGAAAAAATCGCTAAATCTGCATTTGATAATATTCAAAGAGATTTTATAGCAAACTCTAATGTTCTTCTCTTAGATGGTTATACTTTTCCCAATCTCAATCCCGGTATATCGGTGAATATTGAGGATCAAAATTTCGTGATCTCTTATCGACAAGGAAATTTCAAGAAAGATGTGTCATCTGATGAATGTTACGAATTTGAACCTGTCAACTTCAAAAAAATGCAAAAACCCGATATGTTCAAGCTCAAACCTACAGAAAGTGCATACGTTCACGAGGATGGTAATTTTATTGTAGTTATCGATAGCACTTTGGATTGGAAAATTCAACCTGCTCTCTTTGCAAAACAAATGTTCCCTTATGGTGTATCGAAAGTTTACGATAAAAATGAAAAAAAATTAACAAAGCTCATTCATGTTGAAAACGCAACATCCGAACAAATCTCTAAATTGGAATCAAATGATTTTAATTCTACCAATTGTACTAAAATTACTAAAATTAAACCATCTTTTTTGTAATGTAAGATAAAATTGTGGCTAAATTAAGTATATTGGAATTTTGTTCATGTGACTTTAAGAAAATGCGATCCAACATTTCTCACTTATTTATAGATATTTTCATTTTCTATGCACTTAATAGTTCGGGGGCTCAAGTTTTTAGTTTAGTCAAATCTGTTTGTTAGTTTGCACTAAATACGGTTCAATACCTTACTTAAGAACTTTTTTTAACGAACATATTGTCCCAATTAGCCGATTATATTGGCGTTGATGTTGATGGACCATTTAAGCCTGAGTATTATAGGTATTAAAAGTTTATAAAACAACAAGTAAGAAAAATCAAATTTAAACCTCACAGGTCTTCGAGACCTGTGAGGTTTTTTAGTGTTACATTATTATTTTGGTTTAAAAGTCTATTATTTATTTTTGAAGCATGTAACTAATCAGTTTTGAATTCATTAGTGCATTCGTGGCAATTACTTATTATAAATCAATCTACTTCACAAACTTTATCAATTTAGGATAATATATTTGGGTTTGCCCTTTATTGGCTTTGACTGCAAAAATTATAGGTAAAACTATGTTCAAAACATAAAGCCCTGCAAATACGTAAAAGAAATACTCATAATTTCCGTAATGCAAAATTTTGAATAGAGCAAATGTTATGATTGATAAAAAAGAAACAACAGTCCAAACCATCTGAAAGTTTAATAGATTGGCTCCTATAGTGTGAAGTCCGATAATTTTATCTTTTTTATTCATCCACAGTATGAGAGGAAGAATAATATTCCCCATAGGAATAACAAGAAAACTCAAAACAGACAAATGAAAAACGACTAAGAAATTATGATTGGTTTGTTTCCCATAATCTAAAATATCTTCAATATTGACCTCCAGAACATTACAGATTAATTGCAGGGTTTTACCGCGTGGTTCGCTCTCGGCATTTTCTATGCGTTGAATGGTTCTTAAATTAACTTTTGCTCGGTCGGCAGGTTCTTCTTGTGAAAGTCCTTTTTGGTTACGAATGCTTTTGATTTTTTGTCCTATATTTTTCATAAATTGTAGGATGTTTTTATTTATCCAAAATTAGCATTTATTTGCTCATAACTCTTACAGTTTTAAACCGACAAGTTAGCGACATTTTTGCCTTAGCTTTGGAAATTGCACAATAGATTTGCAAAAAAAATTTTATTTTTACAAAATGCAAACAAGAACAACATCTTTAAATTTACTCAAAAAATATTTCGGTTATGATAGTTTTCGCCCCAATCAAGAAGCTATTATTCAAGATTTAATAGAGCGTAAAGATGTTCTTGCTATTATGCCAACAGGTGGTGGTAAATCTTTGTGTTTTCAATTGCCAGCTTTGATGCTTGATGGCACTGCAATTGTGGTTTCGCCACTTATCGCCTTGATGAAAGACCAAGTAGATGCCTTGCGAGCCAACGGAATTTCTGCAAATTACTACAACAGCTCGCAGCCTATTGAGGTTCAAAATCAGGTGTTAAATGATTTACATCAACAAAAAATCAAACTATTATATGTCGCACCCGAAAGTTTAAAACTATTAATACCACATCTCAAGGAAACCCAAATTAGCCTTTTCGCCATAGACGAAGCCCATTGCATTTCGGCTTGGGGTCACGATTTTAGACCAGCTTATCAAGAATTAAGTCAGCTAAAAGAGAAATATCCAAACATTCCAATTGCTGCTTTTACGGCTACTGCCGATACGGCAACACAAGATGATATTTTAAATCAGCTGAACATCACAACAGCCCAAAAACACTTAGCATCTTTTGATAGAGCAAACCTGTATTTAGAAGTCAGACCAGGCACCAAACGTTTACCACAAATTTTAGAGTTTTTAAAAAACAAACCTGATGAAAGTGGTATTATTTATTGTTTAAGCCGAAAAGGCACAGAAAGTTTAGCTGATAATTTGGTCAATTACGGTTATGATGCACAAGCCTATCACGCAGGTTTAGACTCTGATGAACGCAGTCAAATTCAGGATGATTTTGTCAACGACCGCACACCGATTATCGTGGCTACCATCGCCTTTGGAATGGGCATTGATAAAAGCAATGTGCGTTGGGTGATTCACTACAATATGCCCAAAAATATAGAAAGTTATTACCAAGAAATTGGTCGAAGTGGTCGCGATGGTTTGCCAGCTCATACGTTGCTTTTTTACAGTTATTCCGACGTTGTAAAACTCAGAAAATTTGTTGATGAGTCTGCAAATCAAGAAGTTCAGTTGGCAAAACTTGAACGCATGCAGCAATTTGCTGAGGCTTTGAATTGTCGGCGAATTACATTATTGAATTATTTTGGCGAGCATACCTCTGAAGATTGTGGAAATTGTGATAATTGCAAAACGCCACCCCAATTTTTTGACGGCACTATTTTAGCTCAAAAAGTTTGTTCAGCAGTATATCGACTCAAACAAAAAGAGCCCATAACTATGTTAATTGATGTGTTGCGAGGCTCAAGAAATGCTCAGGTTTATGACAAAGCTTATCAAAACATCAAAACTTATGGCGTAGCCAGAGATGTGCCTTGGTTAGACCTTCAACAATACATCATCCAAATGATAAATCAAGGAATTCTTGAAATTCGCTTTCACGAAAAAGGACGATTGCTATTGACACCTCTGGCTAAAAAAATACTGTTTGAAGGCCAAAAAGTGAAACTGGCAAGATTACAAACTCAACCCAAACCACAAGAAGTTACCGATTTACCTCAACAACATTCATCAGGTTTATTTGATGAATTGCGACAGTTGCGAAAACAAATTGCCCAAGAAGAGCAAGTGCCAGCTTATGTGGTGTTTAGCGATGCCAGTCTAAAAGATATGGAAAAGCAATTACCTCAAGACGGAAAAGATTTTTTACAAGTCAGTGGTGTTGGTGAAGCTAAAAACAAAAAATACGGACAACGGTTTTTAGCAGTAATCAAAAAATACCAAAAGCAAAAAAAATCAAAATCTAAACAGACTAAAGGTTTGAATTCAACTCATATCGAAACTTTTAATTTACTTGAAAAGGAACATTCTGTAAAAGACATTGCTAAAAAAAGAGAGCTCAAAGAAGAAACCATTTACAACCATTTGACCCGTTTGCACCAAGCAGAAAAACCGATTGACCTGTGGCAATATATCGACAAAACAGAAGTTGAAAGCATTTTGAAAGCCAAAACAGAATTAAACTTAGAAGAAGAAGCACTCAAACCCTATTACGAGTATTTTGAAGAAAAAATGCCGTATTGGAAAATTAAGATGGGCTTGTATTTGGGTGAAATTGAAAGCGAAATAAATTAATGCTTATTACTTATCTTCCTCAATCTCTCTAATCAAATACACAAATACTGGAAAGTGGTCACTGTAGCCTCCAGTAAACCCACCAGCAAAACTTCTATAAGGATAACCTTTCCATCGACCTTTAGGAGTTTGCAAAAATGTTGGTGCAAAAACACCAGATTTATAATATCTAAATTCAGAATAATCTTCACTATTGAGCAAAGGCTCGCTAAAGAAAATTTGATCAAAAATATCCCAACTGCCACGATAGGCGATTGTGCCACCACCTTTTTTACGAATTTCTTCATAAGGATTATAAAATTCTTTAAGGCCAACTTCTTCTTTGTTAAATTTAGCACCGATAACTTCAGCAATACTTTTGTTATATGGTCCATCATTAAAATCACCCATGACCATAATTTTAGCGTAAGGATCTATAGCTTGTAAAGAGTCAATGGCTTTTTTAGTAACTTTGGCAGCAGTAAGTCTTCCTGGCTCAGAACGCTTTTGCCCGCCACTTCTAGATGGCCAGTGGTTGACAATAAAATGAAAATCTTCTCCTCTTAATTTTCCAGATACAACAAGCACATCGCGGGTATAGTTACGCTTACTTTTATCTATTCCATAAAATATTTTGACTTCATGAGCCACAGAATTTGTAGGAATAAACTGTGATTTTTGGTAGAGTAAACCTGTATCGATACTTCTTTCATCAGGCGAATCATAATGAATCACACCATAATTAAATGGACGTAATCGCGGATGATTGACCAAGTCGAGAAGCACATCATCATTTTCAACCTCACAAACCCCAATTATAGCTGGTGGCACTCCAGCAAAATCCGTTCCAATTTTAGAAATAACTTTTGCCATATTGGCAATTTTCTTTTTATAAACATCAGGTCGAGCCGTCGAATCCATTTCCATAATTGGTGAACGCTCATCTAGTTTATTTGGATCATCTTCTATGTCAAATAAGTTTTCTTGATTATAAAATGCCACAGTTAATATCCTGTATTTTTTATCTTGAGATCTTGCACTAAAGGCTATGAGCAATGCTAATGTAAGCAGTCTTAAATCTAAAATTGTTTTCATGTAATATTATTTAATTGTAAATTTTTTAATTTTTATGGTTCAAAAATAGGGAATAAATAAATATTAAATACATTTGCAGTCAAAACATAATAATTTCTTAAAGAGGTTAGACTCATATAATTTTTCAACCAATGAATAAATCAATTTTTCTCTCTTTATTTCTACTTTTTTCTAGTTTAGTTTTTAGCCAGCAAACAAGTGTAACTGGTATTATTGTTCAAGACGTTGATGAGCAACCTATTCCTGATGTAGAATTAAGCATAGAAGGGACATTACTGAGTGTCAAAACCAACAACAAAGGTGTTTTTAACTTACAAGGTTCAGAATTACCACTTGGCGAACAAATGCTGTTAGTCGATAAAGAAGGCTATGTGTCTAAACGATATCCTATCATTATTAACGAAGGCGAAACTTTAGACTTAGGCACTTTATACATAAAAGTAGATATTAGTGAAGAGTCAGAGCAAACAGGCATAATCAGTTTATCAGACAACGAATTGGCTAGCGATGACAATGTTTTATTCAATGTCTCTGGTTTACTCCAATCTACACGTGATGTGTTTTTAAGAGCAGCGGCCTATGATTTTAGTGCGACATTTTTTAATCCACGTGGTTATGACAACGCCCGTGGTAAAGTCCTGATTAATGGAATGGAGATGAATAAATTTTCAACCGGAAGACCACAATGGACGCAATGGGGTGGCTTAAATGATATCCAAAGAAATCGAACACTAAGTATGAATACTCATGCTAATGAATTTCAATTTGGTGATCTTGCTGGAACAACCAATATTGATATGAGAGCTTCTGGTCAACGCAAAGGCGGACGTGTGTCTTTTGCGTCTTCAAACCGTTCTTATCAAGGCAGAGTTATGGGAAGCTATAACTCTGGCATATTGTCTAACGGCTGGTCTTACTCCGTATTAATGTCTAGACGTTTTGGCGAGGAAGGTTTTCAAGATGCTACGCTTTACGATGCCAATTCATTTTCTGCTTCGGTAGAAAAACAAATCAATGACAAACACAGTTTAAACTTTACTGGCTTTTATACTCCAAATCGAAGAGGTTTATCTAATGCTATAACCCAAGAAGTTGAAGACCTGAAAGGTCGTCGATACAACCCAGAATGGGGTTACCAAAATGGAGATAAACGAAATGTAAGAATCAGAACCATCGAACAACCAGTATTTATGTTAAACCACTATTGGGATATCAATGAAAATATTTCCTTAAACACCAATGTTGGCTACCAATTTGGAACTCTGGGAACAACCCGTATTGATAATGGTGGAACCCGAAGAATTCAAGGACCAAATGGTGAAGATACCTACATCGGTGGTGCCAGAAATCCTTCACCAGTATATTGGCAAAAGCTACCGAGTTACTTTTTGCAAGACCCAAATCCTACAACAACAGACCTCGCAAACGCATATACAGCTCAACAAGCTTTCTTAGAAGATGGTCAATTTGACTGGAATGCCGTTTACGAAGCCAACTTAAACAACGCCATTACTGGTGGCAACTCCACCTACATCTTAAAAGAAGATTTGGTTGACGATGATTTGATACAGTTTAACTCTGTATTGAACGCTAAACTTAATGATAGAATAACTTTAAACGCCAGTGTTGATTACCGTTCATTAAACAGTGAAAACTATGCAGAAGTTGCGGATTTACTCGGTGGGCAACAATTTTTAGATATAGATTTCTTTGCTGATGAAAGCACACAAGCTATTGGTTCTGCTGTTGATATTGCTCAATCCGACTTAAGAAACCCAAACCGATTAGTGGTTGAAGGCGACCGTTATAAATATAATTATGAAATAGACGTTGAAGAATACAACGCCTTTGCACAAGCTCAATTTCAATATGATTGGGTGGATTTTTACGTAGCTGGTAAATTTGGACAAACCACTTATCAACGAACTGGTTTATATGAAAACGGATATTATCCTGGTGAACAATCCTTTGGTGAAGGTGAAGAACTTAGTTTTGATAACCTCGCAGCTAAAATTGGTGGTGTTTTTAAAGTTAAAGGCGGTCATTATTTAGATGTTAATGCAGCTTACATTCAAAAAGCACCAACGATAAGAAACTCTTATAGCAACCCGAGACAAAATAATATGGTTGTTGAAGACCTTAAAGAAGTAATTTCTACCTCGGCAGATTTGAGTTACATCTACCGCTCGCCTATAATTCAAGCAAGATTAACAGGTTATTATACCAAAATAGAAGATGAAACCAATGTCGGTTTTTACTTTACCGAAGACCTTACAGGCTTTAATTCAGACAACGCCAGTGCTTTTGTACAAGAAGTGATGACAGGTATAGATCGCCAACACATTGGTGCTGAATTAGGAATTGAAGCTCAAGTCACACCAACCATAAAGCTTAAAGCTGCTGGTGCTTGGGGTCAACATACCTATGATAGCAACCCTAATTTATACTTAACAAGCCAAGATTTTGGCACTCAAAAAATCAGATTCGGAAGTGGTAAAACTGCTTTGAAAGACCTTAAAGTATCAGGTGGACCACAACAAGCCTATCAACTTGGTTTTGAATATCGCGATCCTGATTTTTGGAACATCGGGATTACCTCTAACTACTTTTCTAATGCTTATGTGAGTCCAAGTGGTTTAGTGCGTTCAGATAACTTTAGATTAGATTTAGACGGACAAGAGTTTGCTAACTTTGATCCAGAAATTGCAAGACAAACTTTAAAGCAAGAAGAGTTTGATGACTATTTCTTATTTAACGCTATTGGAGAAAAATCTTGGAAAGTTGGCGATTACTACGTTGGATTTTTTGCTGTGATTAATAATATTTTTGGAGAAGACTACAAAACTGGAGGATTTGAACAATCTCGAAGAGCTAACTTCCAAAATCGCACAGAAGATTTGAGCCGTGAAAACCCGCTATTTGGCAACCGCTACTTTTTTGGTCGTGGCACGACCTATTATTTAAATTTTTATCTTAGATTTTAAAGCTTTATATTCAGAACAAATTAATAATACAACAATGAAGACAATTTCTTTTAAACTTACATTTTTATTAATCTTAGCACTTGGCTTAATGACAACCTCATGTGTTGAAGATGATGATTTTGCTATACCAGATGTGACTGTAACAGATCCTGAAATAGACGGAGAAGTAGTTACTATAAGCTCTATGCTTGGACTTATACAGCAAAACCAAGGCGAAATCAAAACTATTGAAGAAAACATTTATGTAGAGGGTTACGTTATCTCATCTGATGAAGGCGGTAACTTTTTTGAAGAACTCATCATTCAAGATAAACCTGAAAACCCCACTGCTGGGATAAGAGTTTCTGTTAACGTTAATCCTTTATTTACCAAATACAATTTTGGACGCAAAATTTTTATAAAAATGCAGGGGCTTAGCGTTGGTATTTCAAACGGTGTTGGCGTTATAGGAACAGTTGATGGCAATGAGCTTGGTCAAATCCAAGAGGCTCAAGCCGAAGATGTTCTTCTCAGAAGCTCTGAAACGGCTGAAATTGTGCCTTTACCTAAAAGTATAAACGAATTGAAGTCTAGTAATCTTAACACTTTTATTAGATTAAATGAAGTTCAATTTTCTGCAACAGCCTTAGGAAAGACTTTTGCTGCTGAACCTGCAGATGAATTTGATGGTGAAAGAATTCTCGAGGATTGTCAAGATGGCGGCACTATAATTTTTAATACCAGTACATTTGCCGATTTTAAAGCCTTAACAATTCCCGAAGGTTCAGGAAGCATTGATGGTGTATTTTCACTTAACTTCTTTGGCGATACTAATATATTTGCTATCAATGAACCTGCCAATATCAACTTTACAGACACAAGATGTAATATAGAAGAGCCTCTTGAGCCTAACATTACTCTAGCAGAGGTTAAAGATTTGTTTGGGGGAAATCTTATTGAATTTTCTCCTAATCAAAATTTAGTGACCGAAGGCTATGTTGTATCTAGCGATGTCAGTGGTAACTTCTTTAAAAATCTTTATATACAAGATAAACCTGAAAATCCTACAGCAGCTATTCAAATTTTAGCTGATGAAGATAATTTATTTCAAACCTATTCCCCTGGACGAAAAGTGCTTATTAAATTAGATCGATTAGCACTTGGTCAGGCATTTGGTGGTGTAGTCTCTCTTGGTTTTATAGATGGCAACGAAGTAGACAGAATACCAGAAGGACAAATCGGTAATTTTGTTTTTGCTACAGATGAGTCAGTCGATATTGTTCCTACGCCAGCTCAAATTAATCCAGGTGGCATTAGCATAGACGAATTAGACGACAATGGTAACCCCATAGATGACGATGGCGATGGCACTCCAAATCAAATACAGGCTCCTCAAGGCATTCTCATTAATCTTGACGGTGTTCAACTCCCACTTGATGAAGTTGGAAGTGCTTATGCTTTCTTTTCAGGCACTTCTTCTGCCAACCGAAGCATTGAAAGTTGTGATACAGGAGCTGTAACGATTATGAGAAATAGTGGTTTTTCGGATTTTGCTAACGACCCATTTCCAACTGGTCAAGGTTCTATCACCGCTGTGCTTAGTGCATTTAATGGAACAGAACAACTGTTAATTAGAACGACTAATGATGTGGATTTAACAGGTGAACGTTGTGATCCTCTTATTTTTGAATGTGGAACACTACAAAATCCAGCCGCTAATAGTTTTGAAAATGTAGATTTTGAAGGCGAACCGACTAATCAACCCGTTAATATTCCTGGTTGGACAAATATTATAGAAGCTGGTACACAAACTTGGGAAACCTACACAGATAATGGAACAAATGCTTCGTTAGGGGTTTCTGCAAGAGTTGGGTCATTCCAATCTGGTGATGCAAGTTCAGTGGCCTGGTTAATAAGCCCAAATATTCCAATCAGCAGCAACCAAACTGTTTCTTTAGAGTTTCAAACCTCAAATAGTTTTTCTGATGGCAGTACACTTCAAATTTTGTTTTCAACAGATTGGGATGGTACAGAAGCTGGCATAAGTGACGCAGAATGGGGTGTGCTCGCTGATGCGAATGTTGTCAGTGATAGTGAATTTTTTGGGAATTGGGTGAGCTCTGGTGTTGTTGATTTATCCTGTATTGGACAAGATGGCTATGTGGCCTTTAAATATTCTGGTAGCGGTAGCTCAAATCAAGACGGCACTTATGAACTTGATGAAATCGAAATTAACGTAGAATAAATAACCTCAATAGTATTATAATTATCAATCAAAACCTGTCAGTTTTCTCAAACTTGGCAGGTTTTTTTATGTATATTTTTGTATTTTTAAATGATGGAACAACAATTTTCAAGAATTATTCAAGGCTGTATGACTTGGGGTGTTTGGGGTAAAAACTTCAATACCTCTGAGATGGCAAAGCGTATTTCAGAAAATGTTGACCTAGGGGTCACTTCATTTGATCATGCTGATATTTATGGTAACTATACGACGGAAGAAGCTTTTGGTCATGCATTATCACAAAGCCAGGTCCAGCGTGAACAAATTCAGCTTATTTCTAAATGTGGAATTCAACTTGTGAATGAAAATCGACAGTCTTTTGTAAAACACTATAACTATCAAACCAATTATATTATTAGACAAGCTGAACAGTCACTAAAAAATTTAAAAACCGATTATCTCGATTTGTTTTTACTACATCGCCCGAGTCCCTTAATGCAAAATGATGAAATTTTAGAAGCAGTGTCTCAACTCCAAAAACAGGGTAAAATTAAAGCTTTTGGAGTGTCTAATTTTACACCACAGCAAATTGACTATGTAAGTCAAAATTTAAAAGTCTCAGCAAATCAAATTGAATGTTCGTTAACTCATACAAAGCCTATTGATGATGAGGCTTTGCTTTATCATCAACAAAACAACATCACAACAATGGCATGGTCACCTTTGGGTGAGAGTTTAAAACTCGGTGAGAATTCTGTATTAAAGCAAAATCTCAATAAGCTTTCAAAACAATATAATTGCTCAATTTCTCAATTGGTTTTGGCTTGGCTACTCCATCATCCCGCTCAGATTTATCCCGTTATTGGCACTACCGACTCACAAAGGGTTAAAACAGCTATTAAAAGTCTCAATATAAAATTAAAGCATCAAGATTGGTTTGTGCTCTATGAAGCAGCAAGAGGTTACGAAGTCGCTTAAAACTTGAAATCATTTTTTTTTAAATTACGATAGCATAAAAAGAAGTTTCAGCATAGAATTTGGAAGCCTTATGGGTTTATGGTTTTTAACAAATACACCTTTTTATAATATTTGTAAAAAATTAGAAAAAACATGAAAACTTTAAAATCAACATTCCATCTCTTATCTATAGTATCAATTTTACTTTGGTCATGTCAATCTGAAGCCCAACGCCCAAACTTAAAAGATGCCTCTGCTGAAGATATTGCCAAAATGCAAACTGGATATCAAAGCAAACAACTAGATTTAACTGATGAGCAAACTCAAGAGCTCCAATCCATCAATCTAAAATATGCTAAAGAATTGGTGACATTTCGAGAAAAAGATAAATCTGAACGTTCATTTGAAGAGTTGAGATCTTTGAATCAAAACCAAAATCAAGAGGTTAAAGCTATTTTGTCTGATGAGCAATTTAAGCGGTATTTAAAGTTAAAACGAAAAACCCGTGAACGCCTCAGAGAAAGACGACAAAAACAAATGAAAAAAGGTCAAAATAATCAACAAAGAGAATTTAATAAACAACACTAATCATTCACCTCACTTTAAATTCAAGTAGGATTTAAACTAATATTTATGCAGATTTGAGAATTCTGACGGCTAAAGACCGACTTTTTATATAACTTGAAGCTGTCTCAAAACCTTAAAGGCTAGTTATTATAAATTCATTTCAGAATCCTAACCGTTTAGTTTTTCTTTTTGTTATAGAATCTGAAACGCGTTCAGATTATCAAATTAAAAGTTTTGCGGCAGCTTCTTTTAACTGAATTATAATCTGTGGTTTTAATTTAAAAAGTTTCATATTCTAAACCTTGACTTGACGAATCATAATATTAAAACTAAACTGATAAAAGTCACTGTATAGATTTAAAATTTGTTTTAGTTTTAAATCAAATTTTTAAGCTATGACAGACTTAGATATTGCGAATGCCGCTCAACTCCATCATATTAATAGTGTTGCCGAAAAACTTCATATTAAACCCGAAGACCTTGAGCATTACGGCAAATACAAAGCCAAGCTTCCGCTAAGTTTGATCGACGATAAAAAAGCACTAAAAAGTAAATTGATTTTGGTCAGTGCCATTTCACCAACACCGGCAGGTGAAGGCAAAACCACCATTTCAATTGGCTTAAACGAAGGATTTAGAAAACTCAACAAATCAAGTATTGTGGTTTTACGAGAACCTTCATTAGGACCAGTCTTTGGGCTAAAAGGTGGGGCGACAGGTGGTGGAAAATCGCAAGTATTACCTATGGAAGATATCAATCTGCATTTTACAGGCGATTTTTCTGCTATTGAAAAGGCAAACAACTTGCTCGCTGCGATGATTGACAATAATATACAAAGTAAAACCAATAACCTCAATATCGATGCACGAACCGTTAAATGGAAACGGGTTTTAGATGTCAATGACAGAGCTTTACGTCAAATCATAGTGGGCTTAGGCGGAACAACCATGAGTGTTCCTCGTGAGACAGGTTTTGATATCACTGCAGCTTCAGAAATTATGGCAATTTTATGCTTAAGCAACAATTTATCTGATTTAAAGGAAAGACTAGGTCAAATATTTATTGGGTTTACCCATGACAAAACACCAATCTATGCAAAAGATTTAAAAGCTAACGGCGCCATGGCTGCCTTACTTAAGGACGCTATAAAACCAAATTTAGTGCAAACCATTGAAGGCAATCCCGCTATTATTCACGGTGGTCCTTTTGCCAATATTGCTCAAGGCACCAATTCGGTTATTGCCACTAAAATGGGGATGAGCCTTGCCGATTATACCATCACTGAAGCCGGTTTTGGATTTGATTTGGGTGGAGAAAAGTTTTTAAATATCAAGTGCCAAAGCGCTGGCTTAAAACCCGAAGTCGTTGTGTTAACTGCTACGATAAGAGCCCTAAAATACCACGGCGGCAAAAGTCTAAAAGAACTTAATTCACTTGATGCTGAAGCCGTAAAAAAAGGATTGCCAAACTTAGAAAAGCATATTGAAAACATTCAAAAATTCAACATCACACCTATCATTACCATCAATCAATTTACAGCAGATACTCCAGAAGAAATTCAAGCCGTTAAAGATTTTGGAAAACAATGTGGTGTAAAAGTTGCTCTTGCTAATGTTTGGGCTGAAGGTGGAAATGGTGCTTTGGAATTGGCAAAAGAAGTAATTGAAACATTAAAAACAACATCTAAAAATGATTTTTTAGCTTTGTATAAATGGGAATAACCTATTGAAGAGAAAATAGATACTATTGCTAAAAATATTTACGGGGCTTCAAATATTGAATATACTGCTAAGGCTAAATCTGATTTGAAACGCATTCAAAAGCTTGGCTTAAATCATCTTCCTATTTGTATGGCAAAAACGCAGAAATCTCTTTCTGATGATGATTCGCTTCGTGGTAAACCTGAAAATTTTACCCTTTCAATCAGAGAAATTGAAATCGCTTCTGGTGCTGGTTTTATTATTCCTATCGCAGGAAATATGATGCGTATGCCAGGACTGCCAGCTTATCCTGCTGCTGAAAAAATAGACATTGATGCTGATGGAAATATAAAAGGCCTATTTTAAATTTACTAGTTTTTTGACCCATTTACATATTCCATCAGATCTACATCATTACCCAACAAAACATCTTTCGGATTGATGCGGTCTTTGAGGCTGTCATTCTCTAAATTCAACACACCACGAGGACAAACTGCAGAACATATGCCACAACCTACGCAAGAGGAACGCACAATATTTTCGCCTTTTTGAGCGTAAGCTCTTACGTCTATGCCCATTTCACAATAGGTAGAACAGTTTCCACAGGAGATGCATTGTC
Organism: Psychroflexus sp. MBR-150; assembly: GCF_053628795.1. Taxonomy (NCBI): domain Bacteria; kingdom Pseudomonadati; phylum Bacteroidota; class Flavobacteriia; order Flavobacteriales; family Flavobacteriaceae; genus Psychroflexus; species Psychroflexus sp. MBR-150. The sequence continues at coordinate 195,189 of NZ_JBRJHB010000001.1, read as the reverse complement.
CGCCGTTGGTTGTAATTCTAAATTTTGAAAACAAGCGTTGCTGAAAGCCTAATATTGCTGCCATAGGACAACCAAATCTACACCAGACCCGATTACCAAAAATAGGGTAAAACCCTGTGCCAATCACACCAGAGAAAATACTGCCAATTAAGAAACCATAAGTGCTTCGCAACTTATAACTATCAAATAAAAACAATTGCACATCTTGAAATGCATGTAATCCCAAAAGTGCTAAAATAACCACCATATAGGCTACAGCACCAATTTTAGCATCTTTTTTAAACTGTTCACGTTTAAAAATCATCACACCAGCAAAAATAAGTGTGAGCAAAATTCCAACTGTCCATAAAAACGTGTCACCATGTAACCAATATTGATCGGTTTTGAGATAAGAATACACCACTGCAGTCGTCATAAGCGTGACGAAAACCAAAACACTGTGGATAACCCAACGCTCTACACGCCAGGCAAAAAGCGATTTGTCGCTTAACTGTCGGAAACTATCGCCTGAGGTTTCTGCTAAACCACCACAGCCACAAACCCAGGAACAATACCAACGTTTGCCATAAAAATAAGTCAATATTGGCGTTATAATAAATATAGAAGCTAAACCAAAAATCAACAAGGCAATGCCAATATCACCAGAACTTATCATGGCATCAATTCTATATTGATCAAAATTGTAATAATTTAAAGGCCATATATTTTTTAAATCGTAATAAGGTAAGTTTAATTTATCGCCATTTAAACGTGCCATAAATTCCGGAATCAAAAAGGCAAAAGAGGTTTGAAAAAACATCACAGAAATGGTTCTGATTTGCTGATATTTGCTGTGTCTATATTTCCAAATAAATTTGATCCCAAAGGCTAAAATCACTAAAGTATAAAGTGTGCCATACACAAACCACTGGCTGGCCGGATTGTCGCTTAAAGCTTTGCTTAAAGGATCAAATAAAGCAATGACACCAGTGTTATCGCCATCTTTTACTAAGCCTAAAAATTCAGGATAAAAATAAAGTAAAATATAAAAACCCGTTAAACCAATACCTGTGAGATAAGCCCAAAGTCCGCGTGATGAAATGGACTTGAAAAATACGCCATCATTTTTAATACCTGGTTCTGTTCCTGCATAAGAAGCTTTGGCATACCAAATAATTCCACCAGCAATCATAATTAGTGACACCGTCAACCAAAGTGCTTGTGGTTGTAATTGCACATTAAAAGCTGAAATACCCAAAATTAATAGACCAACCATACCAATAACAGCCGCTATTTTTTGCTGTGCATTTAAACTATCTGCTGCACGTCCAGTCATAGACATATTTTGTGATGTACTCATATTTTTATGTTTTTTTGACCTCACAGGTCTTTGAGACCTTTGAGGTCTGAATTTAGGTTCTATATCAAACTTCTACAAATTGCTTTCTATAAGTTTCATATATGTCTTTTTCATACCGTTTAAAAAATTCAGGATCAAAATTAGCCTCTTTTAAATGCTCAACCACATCATCGATATCGCGTTCTTCAGTCAACCATTTATCAAAAACTTCGTGACGCATCCGTATGCCGAAAGTATTGATTCCTAAAAACTTGCGTGTATCTTTATGATAAGATAAAGTCACGCAAATCTTCTTTTCAGGATGTCTCCAATGAAAGTGCTTTTCGTATTCTTCACAATGGCGTTTTGGGAAAACCCATCCGTAGGTTTGGTATTCAATATCAAGAAATTTTGCAGAATTAAACCAATGTCCAGGCTTATAGGCGGTTCGTCTTCCGCAAATCGTTTGAGCGACGACTTCGCCCATCATTCTTCCTGTATACCAAACTGCTTCTACAGGTGGTCGTTTCCCCGTAGGCTCTTGTTGTTCCGCACAATCGCCGATGGCATAAACATCTTCAATATTGGTTTCTAAATATTTATTCACTTTTACACCTTTTCCCGTTTCAATACCACTGTCTTTTAAAAAGCCAATATTTGGTGAAACTCCAGCGGTCAAACCGACGTAATCACATTCAATTTCTTCACCAGTTTCTTTAATGATAACGGATTTGGCTTTGCCGTTTTCATCGGCCTTAATACGCTCTAAGTTGACACCAAGTCTTAAATCAATATGATGTTCTAAAATGTGTTCGTTGATCATTTGCGACTCGCCATCGGGCAAAACGCCATTCCAAAAGCTTTTTTCGCGGACTAACATCGTAACTGGTATATCTCTTGAACGTAGCATCTCAGCCAACTCGATACCTATTAAACCACCGCCAACAATTACGCCTCTTTTGCACTGTTCAGGATTTGACGCATATTCTTCTATGGTTTCTAAATCTTGTTTAGAATACATTCCGCTAACCCCATCAAGGTCTTGACCTGGCCATCCGAATTTGTTAGGTTTGGAACCACAGGCAATGATAAGCTTGTCATATTTCAATTGAGATTGATCTTCAAAAAGCAATTGTTTGTTATCTGTATCCACCGTTTTTACATAACCTTGTTTTAGTTCAATACGGTTTTTATCCCAAAACCAATCTTCGTAAGGTTTGATGTGTTGCCATTTCATATGACCCATATAGACATACATTAATGCCGTTCGAGAAAAGAAGTGTTTAGCTTCGGCAGAAATCAATGTGATTTTATAATCCGTTTGTTTTCTAATATGTCTAGCCGCAGTAACACCAGCTATACCATTCCCAATTATTGCGATATGTTTCATAAATTGCTCTTTGCAAAATTAAAGTCGTGTATAAAGCTTTGACCTTAATTATTTTTGAATATTTTAACCCTATAAATCTAATCAAATAACCATAATTGTTTTATTTTCATCACTTTAATTTTTCTATTTAAATCCATTTAAAATAAAATATGCACAAAGCTTTTTTAGGTTTTAGCCTAACAGTCTTGATTTTTCTCTTGTTTAGTAATTGTCAACCACAGACCCAAAAAATATCAAAAATTAACGGATTGAGTTTTGTTGCTTCGAGAGATACAATTCAGCAAAAACACATTAATCCTATTTTAGATATTCACGCGAATTGGGTGTCAATTATGCCATTTGCATTTATGAGAAAAGCAGATTCAACACAACTCTTTTACAATAATGAAAGACAATGGTATGGCGAACGTGTTACAGGTGTGAAACAATACATTAAACTGATGCACAGCAATGGTATTAAAGTGATGCTTAAGCCACAAATATGGATTGGTGGTGGCGATTTTACAGGTTATATTTCAATGAAAACAGAAAGCGATTGGAAAACCTTTGAGCAAAATTATTTGGATATGCTTATGTTATATGCCAAAGTTGCTGAGGAAACCAACGTAGAAATGTTTTGTATTGGTACTGAATTAAACAACTTTGTTTCTGAACGACCTCAATTTTGGACCTCATTAATTAAATCTGTAAAAAAAGTTTATTCTGGCGAGTTGACTTATGCTGAAAATTGGGATAAAATTGAAAATGTGCCTTTTTGGTCTGAATTAGATTATATAGGTGTGGATGCGTATTTTCCTATTTCCAAAGAAAAAACTCCGAGTTTAGATTCAGTAAAAATGGCTTGGCAACCCATTTCGCAAAACCTGAAAACTTTAAGTGAAAAACACGATAAACCAATTTTATTTACAGAATATGGTTATCGTAGTATAGACTTCGCGGGTAAAGAGCCTTGGCATTCAATCAGAATAGATGGTCAAACCAATGAAGTAACACAAGATGTTTTATTAAAAGGTTTAATGGAAAGTGTTTGGGATCAACCTTGGTTTGCGGGTGGTTTTCTTTGGAAATGGTTTCACAATCACGATCAAGCTTCAGAAAGACACGCTAATCGCTTTAGTATTCGACATAAACAAGCTGAAAAAAGTATTAAAAAATATTATGCTAAATTTGAATAAAAATCACATCCATTGGGGAAATACAATCAGTTATAGTTCCCATTTTTTAGTGTGGAAACATTTTATTTTTTGATTAATTTTTTCTGAACCTCGCCATGTGAAGTATAAATTTTTAAAATATAAATCCCTTGTCTTAATTTGCTTACATCAAATTGGTAATTTTCTAAACTGTCTTGTTTTAAAACAATTCTTCCGCTTAAATCATAAATAAGAAGCTCTTGAATATTTGTTTGATTACTTTCAATAAACAGTTTATCTACAACAGGATTAGGGTAAACTTTTACCTTTTGTCTTAAAAACTCCTCTTGACTTAACACATTATCATAAAACGTTGCAACACTACCTTCACTGTTAGTGATATCAAGATAAATTGTGTTGTTTTGGGTTGTAAATGTGTAATAAAAGGGGTTGTAAATTACATCATTTAATTGATCCTCAAACAAAAAGTAATCAACTAAAAATCCTGATGCTGAAGAACTCTCACCTAAGGTTAAAGTTATACTTGAAATCACAAAACTTTGGTTATTAGAAAAAATTAAATTATCGCCTAAAACACTACCATAAACACCAAATTGAAAATAATAAGGAACACCATCATTTTGATTATGAAAGACAATATGATTAAATGTGCCAGTATTTGGGTCTGGATTTGAATCAGGTATAAAAGAATTTGTATCTGTAATTATAGATTCTAAACGCCAATTATATTGAAACAGCTGGGGATCTTGAGCATAAGAACAGCAAACTACCAAAAGTGATATAAAATTTATTAACGTTTTCATGGTCTTTAATTTTTAATTAAGTTTTGTGTATCTAAAACTTGTCCTCCTGAAATCAAATTGACGATATATTGTCCGGAGCTTAAGTTTGTAAGGTCTAAATCTACACTATCTATAGAATTATCTAAGATATAATTATAAAATGAGCCATTTGTTATGTGAGTGAGTTTTATAATGGCGTTATCTTGATCATCAATTAAATACTTAATTGTCACTTGATTTTGAGCAGGATTTGAATCTGCAGTTACGATTTTTTCTAAACGCCAAGTGTGGTCTTCAAATGGTGTAACTTGTGCTTGACTTGAACTTAAAATTAAAAAAAATATAAATATTGAAATAGGTTTCTTGGCATTGGTTTATTAACTAACAGAATACAATTCACTGTTTCACAAATTTTCTCCTAATAATACTGTTATCGCTTGTTAAACTCATAACATACAAACCATTTGCTAAATCACTAACATCCAAATTTTGAGTCTCTAAGTTGTTAAAAAATTTGACGAGTTGACCTTGAAGGCTAAATATTTTGACGGATTTGAATTGTATATTATTAGCTTTAATATTTATAATATCACTAGTAGGATTGGGATATATACTTACCGATTCAAGCTTAAAACTTTCTGTGTTTAAGGTGCAAGTTTCAGAAAAAAAGTAGGGATTGTTGTTGGCACTGATAGTCCATGTGCTGTAAACACCTGTTCCTGCTGTGGCTGCGGTGGCATCTGTAACTTTTATGCAAAACAAATCATCATTATTGCTATCAGCTGATTGTTCCATTAGTGCTAAAGGGGAAATAGATATATCTATGCTTAAATTACTCACATCGGTTGTGCCTGTTTTTAAGTCTATTTGTTTTAAAAGCCAAATTCCAGGCGTCTGAATTAGGTTGATGTTGGGATTTTCGCTTAAGTCTATTTGTTCTACGAAATGTGTAAAAGCATCATCTCCACCATTCATAGTCAATGTTTCCAACATCGTATTAGCCGTAAGGTCTAATGTTAGATTGCTACTACTATTTGATAAATCCAAATTATCTAAAGTAAGGTTCTGAAGCTGGGCAAAATCTTCTAGACCTGTTAAATCGGTAATAAAATTAAATCCAAAGTTCAAGTCATTTATATTATCAATATCACTGGTAAAAACTTGTCCATTGATGATGCCATCCGAATCAATATTTTGATCGATTAAAGTTTGTTCAAAGTTTTGGTCTGGTATTAAGGTAACTTGTGCATTAGTTATAATACACAAAAATAATGCGTTAATCAATAAAAGTTTAAGTTTCATAATTTTAGTTTTTGATTATTGTTTTAGTATCTACAATAACATTGTCTTTTATCAAATTCAGGTTTTCTGGAAATGAAGCTAAAAAATTTGGGTCAGTTGAATAGCTATAATTTGTATTAGGGCTACAGCTACTAGTGGTAAGAGTTGACGGACTTTCAAACGCTTCTGTCATGCAGTCCATATTTTGGCTATAAGATAAAAATGAAAAAAAAACATTAAGCCAAAGAACAAGATGACTTTATGGTATCTAAAGTTGCGTTGTTGCGTTGTTGCGTTGTTGCGTTGTTGCGTTGTTGCGTTGTTGCGTTGTTGCGTTTCATAATAAATGATTTGATATCAAATATTAACTAAATTTTAATAAAATACAAGTTTTAAATGTTAAATTTTTGGTTTTAAGGTTTCCAGCCGTTGAAAAAACCAAGTAGTTTAAAATGTGAATATATTAATCTGCAAAGGTTCAACAAAAAACAATAACAGTTGTATTTTTATTACAAAGTATAGTTATATTGCTCTCGACAAGCTTCAGAAAGACACGCTAATCGCTTTAGTATTCGACATAAACAAGCTGAACAAAGCATTAAAAAATATTATGCTAAATTTGAATAATTAATTATAGAATAAAATGCAAGATTTAATTACAAATAAAAAAGAAAAGCTCAATAAGCTTTGTTTAGAGTATGATGTTAAAACTATGCATATTTTCGGCTCTGCTATCACGGAAAACTTTTCAAAACACAGTGATATTGATATTTTAGTTTCTTTCAAGGCTATTTCTATAGAAAAATATACTGATAACTACTTTGATTTACACGCACATCTTGAACAACTGTTCAACCGAAAAGTTGATTTAATTACAGAAAATTCTCTTTCAAATCCTTTTTTTATTGAAAGTATAGAAAAAACAAAAAAACTGCTATATGTAGCATAACATTAAAAAATATCTGTATGACATCAAAGAGTCTATATCATCGATAGATGACTATTTAGGTGAAGAAAAAAATTTCGAAAAATTTAGAACTAACAAGTTACTTAAAAGAGCAGTAGAGCGTGAACTCGAAATTATTGGCGAGGCTACAAATCGCATACTTAATATTGATGATCAAATTAAAATTTCAGAAGCAAGAAGAATTGTAAATTTGAGAAATATGGTTATTCACGCTTATGATAGTGTAGATGATATTATTATATGGGGTATTTTATCTAAGGATTTGCCAAGACTTAAAAAAGAAGTTGATAGTTTATTGCAAATGTAAAACATACTCAAAGAGGCCAAAATAACATAAAATTTTATAGCATTTTGAATCAATTATCTATCCATAGAAAGTTAACCATTGTAAATTTTGCAATTGTATTTTATTTTATTCTGATTTGGTTAGTTAATGTTTATCAAATTGATTTTGTTTTGGTTGGCGTTTTTAGGGAACTACTAACGATACCGTTTCTTATGGCACAAATTGTATTTTTAGTCCTTGGAAAAATCTATTTAATGAAAAGCAAAAAGAATTTATTATTTACCCTTAGTGTTTTAGCATTAACTATTTGTGCAATTATTACCATTGGTAGTTTCTTTTAAAATTATAAGCTTTGCACAAAAAATATTTCAGATGAAAACCAAAAAAACACTTAAATCCCGCATCAAAACATTAAAAGCCATCTTGTATGTAGTTATGCTTTTTTGGGTGGTTATTCTGATTTATACCATCTACGATTTTATCATTAATGAGATTAATCCTTATTTGGTATTGGCCTTGATTTTGTTGGTCACTTCAATGACCATAATCCGTCAAATAAAAGCGGCTCAGGAAAAAAAGTTGTCAGAATTAGAAGACAATAAAGACTAAACACTCACCGCTTTATTGAGGTATCGTCTAAACGCTAACATCTCTAAATACACTTTTTTGATTTTAATTTTAAAGTCTTTATCTAAAATTTCTTTCTTAGATAAATTATGCATCACTGCAAAACTTTTATAGCGAAGCAAATCAATATGTTCGTGATCTTTTGCATAGCCTTTTGGAGAGGTTTTTAATTTATCGTCGTTCATCATTTCGCCAAAAGTGTTTTTAAAAGAAGTCTTTTTTAGAATAGCTTTAAGAACTTCTCCGTTATAATCTATGGCTTCTCGAATACTTTTTAAATTTGATGATTTGGGTTTATAAAAGCCACCTGCCAAAAAGCTTTCATTGACACCAATATGAATATAAAAATCACTGGTGTTAGGGCGTTTATCCAGACCTGCGCCAAAATGGTCTTTGTAAGTAGGTTTGTTAGGGTGATAAAGCAAATTGTTATTGATGCGATTGAGAATTTTTTTCTTTGGCGTAGGATAATAATCTGAATCAATCTCAGAAAGTTCAACGTCCAATTGCATCAACCATTTTAAATATTCATCTCGTATGTTATGGTAGCGTTGGCGATTAGCATCCATCCAATCCTTATGATTGTTGTTTTGAAGCTCTTCTAAAAAATTAAATAAATTATTAAAATCCATTAATTAATTTTAACCTGACTTAGTTGGGCTTTAAGTTCTTCCATTGAGGCTTCGAGTTTTTTCAGCATACTGTTTTCTGAATGTTCATTGACACTAAAAGTCAATTTACTGGTAACTTCCCACAACTCTTGAATATCTTTAGTTTCGATGGTATAAGGCGGGTAAATTTCGTTAGTAGAAATTAATTTTAAGGTTCTACCATCGCTTTGTTTTTCAATTTTTTTCAGCAAAACAGAATCGTATAAAACGATGATATAAACTTTGTTGTTGGTGGCTAAACTCAAGTTTTCAACGGCTTTGGCCAAAACCCAATCGTCTGGTCTAAAATCAGGCAACATACTGTCGCCTTCTACTTGAAAACCACGATAGGTAGCGTGTCTGTATTCAGGCAGTGGCATATCAAAAGCAGGCAGTTTTTGGTACCACTCAGTATCTTGCACGTTATGCGGGTAACCTGCTGCAGCTTTTTGATTGACCATTGAAATGTTATCTTGACCATCAGGATTGACAGTGACAACTTTAGGCATTGTGTCAGCTTTGTATAAATCAATTTCTTTTTGACGGCTTTCGCCATATAACCAAAGTGGATTGATATTGAAATTTTTAAGCAATTGCATCACCACTTGGCCTGAAAGTTTTGTGCGCCCACGTTCAATATCTGCCGTAGAGTTTTTGATCCCTAAAACCTCAGCAAACTCAGTTTGAGTCAAGCCTTCCGTATCACGTATTTGTTTAAAACGTTGAATTTCAAGAGGTAAATCAGTTTTCATAATATTAGTTTAAGGAAATATTCCATAAAATTAAGGAATTTTTCCACATAAGCAAATTAACTTTGATGTTTTTAATCCAATACTTAAAACTAAGGATAGCTTCGGCTACGCTCATTCACCTTTTAACCTTTAGACCCCACAGGTTTCAAAAACCTGTGGGGTCTTGGAAATTAAGTTGATTTTGTGTGCAAAAGGCTTAATCAATTAGATTAAAACCTAAAACTCGCACCAAACAACACATTAATTCCCGCTTGTGGATAAAAACCTGCACCTTCAACGGTTGTAGGATTGCCGTTTTCATCAGCGCTTTCAAAGAAAAAGAAGAAACCATTAGACTCGTATTCAGCATCAAACACATTATTGATGAGACCTGTTAAGACAATTTCATCAAAAACTGAAATGTTTTTAAAACGGTAAACCAAATTTAAATCATTGACAAAAAAGTCATCCAATTTTGAAGCTTCACTATCAATATTACCCATATACTGCTCACCGACATATTTGCTTAAAAAGTTAATTTGAAACTCTGGAATAGGTTGAAAACTCAATTGATTTCCAGCCACAATTTCTGGCGAAAATGAAATGTTAGTATCACCTAAGTTAATCAATTCACCATTTAATGGTGCCACAAAATCTTGGTTTTTATTTGTGCTTAAAGCGATATTAGGCTGTAGTGACCATTGCTTGCTAAGCTTAAATTGACCTTCAACTTCAAGTCCTAAACGATAAGATTTTCCGCTGGTTTCTCGAATGGGATTTCCCACATCATCTAAAGCTCCAGAAAGCACCAACTGATCATCAAATTTCATATAATAAATATTGGTATTAATATTGGAATTTGCGGTTTGAAAGCGCCAACCCAATTCAAAATCATCTAAGCGTTCAGCAGTATCAATGCCGTTTTCAAAATCCTGTCGGCGTGGTTCGCGATGAGATCTACCATAGGAAAAATAGAGTTGATGATTGGTGTTTACGCGATAGGTCAAACCTGCTTTAGGGTTAAAAAATTCATAACTTTCATCTACCAGCAAATTGACCTTATCTGAAGTTAAACCAGACGTTTCGTAATTGATAAACCGACCTTGCAAATCTCCATAAACTTGCCACTGGTCATCAATTCGCCAAGTAGCTTTGGCAAAAGTGGTGAATTCTTGTTTAGTGCCATTGCCATTGTAATAACGGTCTCGAATCAGGCTATTGCCTGCAAATCTTGACCAAATGACTTCACCAAAATGGTCACCGTCGTAATAGCTATAAAAAGCACCAGAAGTAAAATCCCACTCGTCATCTGTATAGTTTACGTTGGCATTCACAACGAAGTAATCATTATCTAACCAAAGGCGACGGATCAAGTCTGAAGTTTCAATGCTTTCGTTGCCAACTTCAACTGAGCCAATTTCGTGAAAAGCCAAATCGGCGTCTTCCACAAATTGTTCAAAAAATCCTCGACCATAGGTATAATTTAAACTCAAGTTAGAAGACCAATTTTGATCAAAACTTTGGTTCCAATGCAATTGGTAATGGTCTTGAGCATAATCATCAACTTCATTGTCATAAAATTGGGTATTGCCATTCTCGTCAGTGAATTGACCCGCTGGATTAAAAGTTCGGTCGGTTTCAAGCGTTTCTCTATCAACGCCAAACCAAGATTGATAGGTCACTTCTGTTCCGCCAAACACCAAGGCTTTAATTAAAGTGTTTTCATCCGTGTAATTGGCTTGCAAAAAATAAGATTTCAAATCAGATGTAGCACGATCTACATAACCGTCAGATTCGATTTTAGACAATCGACCAGAGACTTCAAAGTGGTCGTTGAGCAAGCCCGTGCTAAACTTCACATTGTTTCGCCAGGTGTTAAACGAGCCGTAACTGGTGTTGTATTCCGCATAAGCTTCTTTAGAATATTTATCGGTCAAAATATTCAAGCTTGCACCAAAAGCACCTGAACCGTTGGTAGATGTGCCGACACCGCGTTGCAACTGAATATTTTCGGTTGAAGATGCAAAGTCTTGTAAATTGACCCAAAACGTGCCTTGACTTTCTTGATCGTTATACGGAATACCATTAATTGTAACATTGACCCGAGAATTGTCATTTCCGCGAACACGAATAGAGGTATAACCCACACCATTTCCTGCATCTGAAGTTGAAACAACCGAAGGTAAAAACTTCATTAAAATCGGAATATCCTGACCGAGATTTCGTTTGGCAATTTCAGTTTTTGAAAAATTAGAATGCGTTATCGGTGAATCTGCATCTACACGAACGGCTTGCACAGAGACTTCTTCCAAGCTTTCTACAGCTTTTGATAAATCGACGTCAAGCGTTTTAGATTCGTTTAAATTAACTTCAATGGTTTTAGTGTTACCAAATGCAAAGACGATTTGATACTTTCCCGACGGAAGTTCAAGCTCATAATAACCCGTTTGGTCAGTTTGTGTAGAATAGCTCGTGCCTTTGGCATAGACCAAAGCATTTTCTAATTGGAGTTGATTTTGAGTGACGGTTCCACTCAATTTAAAGTTCTGGGCGTTTATGTTAAAGCCAAACACCAAAAGGCTAAATAGAAATAATACAGTTTTCATCCGTAAAAATTTTACGAATAAAAGGGGCGATTATTCTGGTTAATATTAATTGATTAAACCCAAATTATAGCTGAAGCTATAATTTGCCCTACGGGCCGACGAAAAGCAAGTTTTGTCGGGATTTTTGCCCTAAAAAAACTTTGTTTTCATCAGGGTAAAAAAAAACCTTGACACCATTATGGTCGTCAAGGAGTTGCATACGTTTAAGATAAAATTCTATCTTAATTATCCCTTGGCAACATTACTTGCCCAGGTTCTTTGGGTATGATCTCAGTCTTGATTCCGATACTTCGGGTCAAAACACCCCTTTGAGATATTGTGCAAAGTTATAAAGATTTTATCATATAGCAAAAATAAGGAAGATGATTTTTGTATTGATATAGCAATATCTTTACTCATCATAAAATTCAAAATGAATCAAATTGTTATATGCAAATACCATTATTAAAAATTGCTTTTTATAATTAACAAATTAACGAATTGTTAATTTGGATTAACATTTTAGTCAATTATATTTGACATATATAAATTATATATTACTTTTATCATAAAATAATTGACTTATGAAAACATATTTATTTCCAAATTCAGTAAAGCTTTGGGCTTGGCTATTACTTTGTATTGGTATTATAGGCGGGATTTCTGTGACTGTGTTTGAATTTGAACCAGAAATATTTGACCTTAAAGTATTAAGCCTTTATAGTACAGATGATTTTTTTAGTCAAAACAATGGATTTTTCAAATGGATAGAACAAAATATATTTGATGATATTTGTGGTATATTCATCATTATTGGCGGTGTTATGCTTGGTTTTTCTAAAGAAAAAATAGAGGATGAGTTTATTATGCAACTGCGTTTGTCTTCTCTGGCTTTAGCGGTTTATGTGAATTATGGAATTTTGCTTTTAGCCTTTTTATTGGTACACGGGTTTGATTTTTTTACGGTTATGGTTTATAATATGTTTACTTTGTTGTTGATTTTTATCATCATATTTCAAGTTAAATTGAAAACTGCGAAAGATGGAAGGTAATTTAAAAAATCACATTAAAGTTTGGCGAGCTAAAAACGATATGACGCAAGCCGATTTAGCCAAAAAAATTGGCAGTAGTCGCCAAGCAGTGCATGCTATTGAAAAAGGAAAATATGTACCTTCTACGCTTTTGGCTTTAAAAATTGCTCAAGTATTTGAAACTTCGGTTGAAGAGGTGTTTGAAATTACAAGTGATTAAAAAATATTACTTTTTTTGAAAATCACAATATTTCTATCGCCTTTTTCTGAACCTCAACTTCACTCCTGATTTCCAAATAAGAAGTGTCTTTCATATTTTTAAAATTCAAAAACTCATATATTTTTCGCATCAAAGTTTATTCTATCTTTGTAAGACATAGGAATAAGTATGGCAAAGAAAAAAACCAAAATCATAAAAAAGCTCTTGCACCGTTATCGTTTGGTTATTCTCAATGAAGACACATTCGAAGAGCGAGTTTCTTTTAAAATCAATAGATTGTATGTCATTGCTTTGCTAATTTTGTCAACTATTGTCATCATAGCTCTGACCTCTGCACTAATTGCTTATACGCCGCTTAAATCTTATATTCCTGGATATACAACCACAGATTTTAAAACAGAAGCCACAAAACTGAATATTCAAATTGACTCTTTACAACAAGTGGTAGAAACCAAAAATGCTTATTTCAATAGTTTAAGAATGGTGTTAAAAGGCGAAACTGATACTATCGTTTTTAATGAAAAAGATGTTGTTGAAACTCAACCTGCAACTGTGGATAAGTCAGAATTATTGCCGAGCAAAAAGGACTCTTTACTTAGAGCAGAAGTAGAACAAGAAGATAAATTTAATGTTTTTCAGCAAGCGGTATTTGAAGGTGATTTCACATTGTTTCCTCCAGTACAAGGTATCGTTTCTGATGGTTTTAATCCCAAGAGCAAACACTATGCAGTTGACATTGCAACAGACAAAAACCAATCGGTCAAATCAGTTGCTGATGGTCGTGTGATTTTTTCTGAATGGACAGCTGACACGGGTTACGTGATTATTATAGAGCACAAGTTTTCGCTGATTTCGGTTTATAAGCACAATGCTTCACTGCTCAAACAACAAGGTGATTTTGTAACCTCTGGCGAAGTTGTTGCTCTCACAGGCAATACTGGAGAACTTTCTACTGGTACGCATCTACATTTTGAATTGTGGAGTGATGGCAACCCGATTAACCCCGAAGAATTTATAAATTTTAATTGATGTCTTTAAAAACTTTTGCCGCAAGAATTTATGCCAAATGGACGCACCGACAAATTAGTCGTTGGGCTAACAATCCTATTGAAACACAACAAAAAGTGTTTAAAAATTTGATGGCTAAAGCCAAAGATACCGCCTTTGGTAAAGACCACAACTTTAAAAATATTCAAACCCCTAAAGATTTTGCAAATCAAGTACCGATTAGAGATTATGAGCAGCTAAAACCTTACATTGACCGTGTGGTTGAAGCTGAAGAAAACGTATTATGGCCAGGTTTACCTTTGTATTTTGCAAAAACTTCTGGCACCACAAGCGGAGCAAAATATATTCCATTGACCAAAGAGTCTATGCCAACGCATATTCAAGCTGCAAGAAATGCAATATTGAGTTATATTGCTGAAACAGGCAACACCGCATTTGTCGATGGCAAAATGATTTTTCTGCAAGGAAGCCCAGAACTCACTGAAACCAATGGTATAAAAACTGGTCGATTGTCGGGAATTGTAGCCCACTTTGTGCCTTCATATCTTCAGAAAAACCGTTTACCCAGTTGGGAAGTCAATTGCATAGAAGATTGGGAAACCAAAATCAACGCTATTGTAAAAGAAACCATTCATCAAGATATGACAATCATAAGTGGCATACCGTCTTGGGTGCAAACTTATTTTGAAAAACTGAAAGACGCTTCGGGTAAACCTATAGGAGAATTATTTGAAAACCTTGAACTTTTTATCTACGGCGGTCTTAATTATGAGCCTTATCGCCCAAAGTTTGAAAAGCTTATTGGAAGAAAAGTTAACAGTATTGAGCTGTATCCAGCTTCAGAAGGCTTTTTTGCTTTTCAAGATCAACAGGATGATAAAGGAATGTTGCTACAACTCAACTCAGGGATGTTTTATGAATTTATAAAATCAGAAGAGTTTTTTGAAGACAATCCCAAAATTTATAGTTTAGACGAAGTTGAATTAAATCAAAATTACGTTTTAATTATTTCTACAAATGCAGGTTTATGGCGCTACAACATTGGAGATACCATTCAGTTCACAAGTCTAAAACCTTTTAAAATTATAGTATCAGGTAGAATTAAACATTTTATTTCAGCTTTTGGTGAACACGTCATTGGTAGCGAAGTAGAAAACGCGATGAAAACCGCTTGTCAACAACATCAATGTAGCATCAACGAATTTACAGTTGCGCCACAAGTCAATCCTGATAAAGGTTTACCCTATCACGAATGGTGGATAGAATTTGATCAACCGCCAAAAGACCTCAATCAATTTGCAGAAACTATAGATCAATCTTTGATAGAACAAAACAATTATTACAAAGATTTGAGAAAAGGCAAAATGCTCAGATCTATTGTTATAAGAAGCTTGCCAGCGGAAAGTTTTAATGCTTATATGAAATCTATAGGAAAATTAGGCGGGCAAAATAAAATACCACGATTGTCAGACCATCGCAAAATTGCTGACCAACTATCAAAACTTTTAAAATCTTAACTAATGAAAAAAAATATCGATAACCATAGAAATCGTGCCCAAGAAAGCACAGCAGCTATAGAACGGATTTACATCACAATGCGTCATTTGTTTATTCGTGGATTTTACAAACCTATGGGCGTTTCAGGAAAAACTTTAAGAGAATCTTTACTCACGTTGAGACCCGAAATATACGGTAGCATCGCCGAACCTAAAGTAGAATTAAACGGTTTACTTTATGTGATGGAAAGATTGCCTTTGGGCATCGAGCAATGCCGATATATCAATTTAACCAGTGATGAAGGTTATGCCAATTCTCATTTTAAAGCCATAATTCCCCATAAAAGACGTCGAAATTGTTATCGTATTGATGATGAGCAAATGAATATTGAAATTACACGAGGTCGAAGCGATATCTATGATGTGCTGACACATTTGACCTTCTTGGTTATTGAATCACATAAAATTATGGAAAACGTCATTATAGATGAAGGTAATAATTTGACAAGAGATTGGGATAAATTAAAAACCGCAGTTAAGAAATCTGAACTGTCACAAAAAGAAAAAGAAATATCCATAACACATACTGCCAATATTTTAGGACGAACATTTTTAGAAGTCAATGAAGTTTATTCACAATTTGCTACATTAGATGATGAGCATCGGTTCTTAAAAATTATATACTATTTAGGCAAACTCGCTCTTGAAGAATTTATAGAAAACGAAAAGCGTGTCATTACTTTTAGTCCAGTATTGAGAGAACGATTAGGACATCATATCCATGGCGAAATATGGGCAAACACAATCAAAAACACACTAAAAGAGAAAGGCTTATTAGAACGCGAATTACACATTATCAGTGCTAATATGCATTCGGTGATGAATACCTTATTTGCAAAATCGGCTTTAAAAGACTTTTGTAAATCTAAATCTGATTTAGAAATTTATGAAGCTTTAAGTAACAGTGAAAACCAAGAACTCAGGGACAAAGTCACGGCTTACGCTTTAAAAAACGGAATGACTTATATCGATGACCAAAGTGGAGCAAACATTGATGTGCAGATTTTTGATATGTCAAAAATGGAGCCATATAAAAATGATCCCGTAATTATTGTTATGGATTATGCTTTTGGTGAGCAAGCTTATGAAACTATGGATGAGCTGCTCAAACCTTTTAAAGCAAACTCTAAAAAACCACAATACCTAAACGTAGATTCTATTTCTATAATGGGAAAAGCAGGAATTTTGGAAGGTGCAAAAGGCGATATTATGATACCAAAAGCACATTTATTTGAAGGCACCGCAGACAACTACCCTTTTACCAATGAATTAAAATCAGAAGATATTAAAGGTAACGGTTTACGAGTATTTAGTGGAACGATGGTTTCTGTTTTGGGAACATCGCTTCAAAACCGCGACTTACTTAAGTTTTTTCACAACTCAACTTGGGATGTCATCGGTCTTGAAATGGAAGGTGCACATTACCAAAAAGCCATCCAAGCTGCATCACAATTACGGGGCAATATTAAACCCGACATCAAAGTGCGTTACGCCTATTATGCCAGCGATAATCCCTTAGAAACTGGAAGCACTTTAGCTTCTGGCGGTTTAGGCACAAGCGGTGTAAAACCAACGTATTTGATTACTGAAAAAATATTAGAACAGATTTTAAACTAAGCGGCAACTGCCATGGTTAAAAGGCTCAGTTTAACATTTTTCAATTTTGATAATTGAATAAAGCACGCTTCTGCAGTAGCACCAGTGGTGATAAGGTCATCTACAAGAACTAAATGTTTACCATCAAAGCTTTGATTTGTTTTAAGTTTGAAATTATGTTCAATTACTTCTGTCCGAGATATACGATTTTTAAAGACTTGTGTTCTTGAGTAGTGGTGTCGGTAAAGTATGTTATCATTGTATTCACAGTTTAAAACTTGACTAAGTGCCTTGGCATAATCTTCAACTTGATTATAACCGCGTTGACGTCTTCTTCTGGCATGAATGGGTACGGGAATAATAACATCAAAGTTTTGAAACCAAGCTTTTTGTTTAAGATTTTCGCCATGCCATAAACCTAAATAACGGCTGATTTGTTTCTGTTGTTTATATTTTAGCTGATGGATAAGTTTCTGGGTCTTGTTTCCTTTTTCAAAATACAATAAAGCATCGGCATAAGCCAGATGAACCCTACCTTTAAGTCTGTCGGTAATTAAATTATCTTGAGCATCTTTCCAATCACAAGTTGGAATGTCAAATCTACATTTTGTGCATAATAAATCTTCACCAGTATGCAAAGCGGACTCACAAGACATACAAATTTGTGGGAATAATAAGTCGATTAAGCCTTTGAAAAGCATAAAATTAAAATCTTTTAATGTTATTTTTAAAGCATTGTTATGTTTTTGAATCACTAATTTAGATAATATAAACAAAATATCCTTTCAGGCAGCTAAATATTCTGTTATTTACGGCTTAGTCAATTACTAAAAGTCGGTACTATTTAACGTGAGTTCGATTTATTGAAATCTGTAAATCAGATGATTATGTCTTTTTGTTAACAAATTTTGACATTTCTAACGAAGAATGATAAGAAATCTCATCCTACTGAGATGTCTCGTCGCTCATGCTTCGCTCTGTTGACATGACAAATGATTAAATATCTGTATTTTATTTGAATTTATATCGAACTCACGTCATTTATTTAAACAGTTTTGTGTATTCTTTAAATAAAAAAATTTTTCCTCTTTTTGCACCTGTAATTTCAGTTAATATATCTAATTTTTCAAGATCCCTAATTAGTTTATAGACAGAAGGTAAAGACAGACCCGTCAATTCTTTAGCCTTTTGTGCATCTACAACAGGTTTTTGGTAAAGATGATTTAAAATTAATTGTGCATTGTATGTTCGATTACCTAATGTTTGTATTTTAAATTCAACTTCTTTTTGTAACTTTAAAATACCATCAAAAGTATTAATTCCAATTTTTGCTGTTTCTATAATACCAACTAAAAAAAATTTAAACCATTGCCTTAAATCATTTTTTTCTCTAACTCTAGTTAGGTTGTCATAATATAGCATTCTGTTTCTTTCAAAAAAATCAGAAAGATAAAGAATAGGTTTTTTTAATATGTTTTTTTCAACCAAATACAACGTGATCATTAATCGACCAACCCTACCATTACCATCAAGAAACGGATGGATTGTTTCAAATTGATAATGTATTAAAGCTATTTTAAGTAAATCTGGAAAAAACGATTCGGTGTTGTGAGCAAACTTTTCTAAATCACTCATATATTCATTAACACTTGTATGAATTGGTGGAACAAAGGCAGCGTCATTAATACTTGCTCCACCTATCCAATTTTGACTTTTTCTAAATTCTCCAGGTAATTTATGCTTTCCTCTTACACCTTGAAAAAGAATTTTATGAGTATCTCGTATTAATCTTGAAGAAAAAGGTAATTTCTCTAAACGCTTAATAGCAGAATTTAAAGCTTCTATGTAGTTTTGAACCTCTTCCCAATCATCTCTTTTTTCATCATCTACGTCTTCTTTGTCTAACAAAGCATCTTCTATGTTTGTTTTCGTTCCTTCAATTTTGCTTGATTGTGTTGCCTCTTTTAAGACGTGCATACTGATAAACAAATCAATATTTGGAATATATTCTGAATACATATCTAACCTTCCAAGCTGTCTGTCTGCTTGGCTCAAAAGGCTTATAACTTCCATATCTTCAACCGTAAATGCTTGATTTATTTTGTGAGGTTGAAAACTTTTATAAGTTCCTTGATTGACGTAATTACCTGCCTGGAAGTTTTTCATTTTAAACAAACATACGTCTTATTTAAGAATATTACAAAAAACTTAAATAGTAGGAAGTGATAATCAAGTATTGACTTAAAATGTTAATTAAAAAAATATTAATTTTAAATTTCTATACTGAAGTCATAAAATGGTAACAGCTGAATCCAGACATAATTCTTACTTTTTATCAAAGAATATATCTCTTTGAAGTCATACAATTAAAGCTCTAAAGCCTTTTTCACATCACCGCCCATCAGCAATTCTTCTGGATTTTCTAAAGCTTTTTTCACTTCAACAAGAAAGCCAACAGATTCTTTACCATCAATAATTCTGTGGTCATAAGATAAGGCGACAAACATGATTGGGCGTATTTTCACTTCACCATCAATAGCTACGGGACGTTCTACGATGTTGTGCATGCCTAAAATACCACTTTGCGGTGGATTGATAATTGGCGTTGAAAGCATTGAACCAAACACGCCTCCATTAGAAATAGTAAACGTGCCACCAGTCATTTCATCAACTGTGATTTTACCATCTCGAGCTCGCGTTGCAAGGTTTTTTACCTCTTGCTCAACACCTCTAAAACTCAAGTTTTCAGCATTTCTGATGACAGGAACCATTAAACCTTTTGGTCCAGAAACAGCCACACTGATATCTTTATAATCGTAAGTAATCATTTCTTTACCGTCAATCATACTGTTGACTGCTGGATATTCATCTAAAGCTCTAACAACTGCAAGAGTAAAAAACGACATAAAACCTAGACTAACGCCGTGTTTTTCCTTAAATTCTTCTTTATATTGTTTTCTAAGATCAAAAATAGGTTGCATATCAACTTCGTTAAAAGTCGTAAGCATTGCCGTTTCATTTTTTGCACTCACAAGACGTTCGGCAACTTTGCGTCTCAACATTGAAAGTTTTTTTCTACTCTCACCGCGTTTGCCCTTACCTGGCGTGCCCATAGCTGGTTTGGGCTGTGCTTTCACTGCGTCATCTTTTGTGATGCGTCCATCACGTCCAGTGCCTTTAACATCATTTGCAGGAATTTCTTTTTCGTCTAAAATTTTCTTGGCTGCAGGCGATGGTGAACCGCTAGCATAGGTGGTCTCTCCCGACCTCTCCGAAGGAGAGGAGCTTTTATGCTCTGACTCTTCTTTAGAAGGTTCTTGTTCTTTTTCCTCAGAGGGACTAGAAGAAGCCTGTTCTTCTCCTTTGGAGGAGCCAGAGGAGGCTTCAGGCTTTTCGGCATCGGTATCTATAAGGCAAACCACTTCGCCGACAGCTACAACATCGCCTTCTTCGGCTTTAAGGGTAATAATGCCGCTAGCTTCGGCTGGTAGTTCTAGGGTTGCTTTATCGCTATCGACTTCGGCTACAGCTTGGTCTTTTTCTACGTAATCGCCGTCTTTGACTAACCATTCTGCGATTTCAACTTCGCTGATGGATTCTCCTGGTGAAGGAACTTTCATTTCTAAAGCCATAATTTTTTTAGTTTCAAGTTAATAGTTTCAAGTTAAAAAGTTGTAAGTGACAAGTTTAAAATTATAATTTACAACTTTGACTTATTAATATTTATTACAAATTAAAATTATCTTTTGAAGCATCAAATACATAATTGATAACTTCTTGGTGTCTTTTTTCAAACCGTTTGGCACTACCTGCTGCTGGCGAACCGTAAAATCTTCGGCTACATACTCTAAATGTTCTTGCTTTTTCGTAATGCAAGACAAGATAGGAATAAGCTCCCATATTTCTTGGTTCTTCTTGTGCCCAAACTATATCTTCAGCAGAGCTGTATCGTTTTAAGACTTTTTCTATCGCTTTAATAGGAAGCGGAAAAAGTTGTTCAATACGAACTAAAGCAACGTCATTTCTGTTATCTTCCTCTTTTCGTTTTAGTAGGTCATAATAAAATTTACCACTACAAAAGACAACTGATTTTGTAGTTTTTGGTTTTGCATCGGCATCATCAATGAGTGTTTTAAATTCGCCTTTTGCCAAATCTTCTTTGGTTGAAACCACTTTAGGATGTCTCAACAAGCTTTTTGGCGTAAAGACAATAAGCGGTTTTCTGAATTTAGTTTTGAGTTGTCGTCTTAAAATATGGAATAAATTGGCAGGTGTTGTACAATTAGCCACATACATATTGTTTTTAGCACAAAGCTGAAGATAACGTTCCATACGGGCTGAAGAGTGCTCAGAGCCTTGACCTTCATAACCGTGAGGTAAAAGCATAACCAATCCGTTTTGGGTTTTCCACTTGTCTTCAGCCGATGAAATGTATTGGTCAATCATAATTTGAGCACCATTGCTGAAATCTCCAAACTGAGCTTCCCAAATAGTAAGCGTTTGTGGACTTGCCATAGCATATCCATAATCAAAACCGACAACGCCATATTCAGAAAGTAAAGAGTTGTAGATATAAAACTTAGACTTATCGTTGATGTTATTGTGCAAAACAATTTCTTCTTCACTGTCTTCCACTTTAATAACCGCATGGCGGTGAGAAAATGTGCCACGCTCTACATCTTGTCCGCTCATTCTGACGTCGTGACCTTCTTCTATAACCGAAGCATAAGCTAAAACTTCTGCCATGCCCCAATCTAAACTGTTTTTTTCAAAATACATTTGGTGACGTGTGTCAATAATCTTGGCTGTTTTTCTAAGAAACTTTTTCTCTTCAGGAAGTTTGGTGATGATTTCAGCAACTTTGTCAAGTTTTTTTAAATCATACGAAGTATCAACAGGCTCGAGCATTTTAGATTGGTCGGCATATTCTGCACCTTCCCATTCTTCTTGCATAATTGGTGTTACAAAGGCAGTATCTTCTTTTTTAGAATCAGCAAGTTTTTCTTCTAAGTCATTTTTATATTCTTCTTCTAATTTTTGAACATAATCATCATCAATAAACTTTTCTTCTTTAAGCTTTTTAGCGTAAATATCTCTAGGATTATCGTGTTTTGAAATAGCTTTATAAAGCTTAGGTTGTGTAAATCTGGGTTCATCGCCTTCGTTATGACCATATTTTCTATAACCCAATAAGTCGATAAAAACGTCTCTTTTAAATTTCATTCTAAACGCCAAAGCAAAATGCATAGCATGAACTACAGCTTCAACATCATCGGCATTGACGTGTAAAACAGGAGAAAGAGTTACTTTGCCAACATCAGTGCAATATGTAGATGAACGTCCGTCAAGATAATTGGTAGTAAACCCAATTTGATTATTAACGACAATATGAATTGTGCCTTGAGTTGTGTAACCTTCTAGTTTTGCCATCTGAACTACTTCATAAGCAATTCCTTGACCAGCAATAGCGGCATCTCCATGCACCACAATAGGTAAAACATTTTGTTCTTCGCCAAGATGGTGATCGTCTTGCTTGGCTCTGGCAATTCCTTGCACTACAGCACCTACAGTTTCAAGATGCGACGGGTTTGGTGCAATGTTGAGGTTGATTTCTTGACCAGAATCGGTTTTACGCTTACACGTCCAACCGAGATGATATTTTACATCGCCATCAAAGACTTCTTGCTCGTAGTCTTTGCCTTCAAATTCGTTGAAAATGGCTTTAGGATCTTTACCAAAAATATTAGCCAAAGTGTTTAAACGGCCACGGTGAGCCATACCCATAACAAATTCTTTTACGCCTATGTCAGCGGCTTTCTCAATTAAAGTGTCAAGAGCTGGAATCAGGCTTTCGTTACCTTCAAGGGAAAAGCGTTTTTGACCTATAAAATTTTTATGTAAAAAACTTTCAAAGGTTACTGCTTGATTGAGTTTTTTGAGAATTTGTTTCTTTTCGTCACTACTAAACTGCGGTTGATTTTCGTTTTTATATATTCTATCTTGAATCCAAGAAACAATTTCTGGCTGTCTAATATAAACGTATTCAATACCTATAGCATCACAGAATACGTTTTCTAAAAATTCAATAATTCTTCTTAAGCTTGCTTTGCCTATACCGATAATTTCACCTGCGTTAAACTCTTTATCTAAATCACTTTCAGAAAGGCCAAAGTTTTCAATGTCAAGTTTTGGACGATAAGTTCTTCGCTCTCTAACGGGGTTGGTTTTGGTAAACAAGTGTCCACGTGTTCGGTAGCCATCAATAAGTCTGATAACTTGAAATTCTTTATGAATACTTTCAGAGCCTTTGACGTGACCATTTTCTTTAAAGCTGATTTCTTGTTGTTGCTCATCGGATACAGACACTTCTTCTACGGTATCTTTGCCAAAATCAAAGCCTTGAAAAAATGCTTTCCAGCTTGGCTCAATGCTGTCGGGGTATTTTAAATATTTTTGATAAAGTTCATCAAGTTGTTGTGGATGAATACTGTTTAAAAAGGAAAATGGATCCATATATGTTTAGGATTTATACCGCAAATTTAAGAATTTAACTCTAATGCAGTAAGGTTTTTTAACGAACACTTATGCTAAATATTCATTTTTTATAAGTCATACAAGGTTTAGACTTCACGTTGCATTAATTCTTGTGCAAAATTTATAAGTTTTTGCTTTTTGTTTTCAGATAAAATCAATTGATCTAAAGACTTCAGTGCCTTGTGTTTGTATTTTTCTATCTGTTGATTTGAAAGTGATTTAACATCGTATTGGTCATAAATTTGTTTAACAGTTTCTATTTTAGCTTTAGTGTTTTTTGGACTTATGCTAAATAAATGTTTCAACTGATTATGATCATCTTCAGAAGAAATTTCAAGAGCTTTTAAATAGAGAAAAGTTTTTTTGTTTGTAATGATGTCTCCACCAATTTGTTTACCAAAAGTTTTTGGGTCGCCATAAACATCGAGTAAATCGTCTTGAATTTGAAAAGCTATACCTAAATTGAGACCAAAATTATAGATGTGGTCTTGATTTTCAATATTTGTACCAGCAATGATAGCACCCATTTTAAAAGCACAAGCTACCAAAACAGCGGTTTTTAGACGTATCATTTCAAGATAATTTTCTATGCTGACTTCTTGCAAGTTTTCAAAATCCATATCGTATTGCTGACCTGAGCAAACTTCTTGAGCTGTTTTGGAAAAAAGTTTTACTAAGGCATAAAAACTGTGTTGGTCATAATCTTCAAAACATTGATAGGCCCAAATGAGCATAGCATCGCCAGATAGTATAGCCGTGTTGACATCCCATTTTTCGTGAACTGTGGGGCGTTGGCGTCTCAACGGGGCGTCGTCCATAATATCATCATGAACGAGCGAGAAATTATGAAAAACTTCTACTGCCATAGCTGCACTATATGCAGTCTCAACATTACCCTCAAACAAATCTGT
Organism: Psychroflexus sp. MBR-150; assembly: GCF_053628795.1. NCBI lineage: Bacteria > Pseudomonadati > Bacteroidota > Flavobacteriia > Flavobacteriales > Flavobacteriaceae > Psychroflexus > Psychroflexus sp. MBR-150. Next base: position 170,562 of record NZ_JBRJHB010000001.1, on the reverse strand, counting down.
TGTCATCAAAACTAAAGCTGGTCTGATGCGTTTGCCTCCGAGATTTAAAATATAATTAACTGGCTCAAAAAGACTTGAAGGTGCTTGATTATTACATTTTCGGGTTAAATAAGCATTAAAAACTTCTGTGTATTTTGTTATGCTTTCCATCAAAAAAAATAAAGTTTAAAACTGCTAAAATAGAACCTGAAAATTAAATATTTGGTTAAAAAGATGTAAAATTTAAATTGTCTAATTAATTTTTTAGAAACAATTATTTAGTTAATTTTGTTTCGTATGAATATTCAATTTCACATCAAAAATCTCTTATATCGCCACGACTGCGTTATTGTTGGTGGTTTAGGTGGTTTTGTTACCCAAAAGCAAACGGCTAAAATTGAAGATGGTTATTTTTTACCACCAAGAAAAAGGCTGACATTTAATCAAAATCTTAAAGAAAGTAGTGATGCTTTGCTTGCCAATCAAATCGCGAAAGAAGAAAAGGTGTCATTTCAAATTGCCCAACAAAAAATTAAAGTTTTTAGCCAAAAAATTTTAGAGACTTTAGAGGACGAAGCAGATATTTATCTCAAAGATTTAGGACATTTTAAATTGAATGCTGATCGTAAATTGGTATTTGAACCAGACACTAAATTAGATTGGCTCATTGAAGCTTATGGCTTGCCTAAGTTTAAAGTTGACGAGATAACCATTGCACAAAATAAAGTTGCTAAAACTAAACCTGTTGAACCTATTTCATCACCTGATGTAAAAACGCTTAACGAAGTTCAGTCGAGAAGATCCAACTATTGGAAATATGCTGCTATAGGAATTGTGGCTATAGGTATATCTGGCTTAGTAGGTTCACAAATCTATCAAAAAGAAATCAAAGCATATAATCTTGTTCAGCAAGAAAAAGCAAAACACTTGATAGATCAAAAAATTCAAGAAAGCAGTTTTTTAGTCTCAAAGCCATTAAAGGCTTTGTCTGTAGAAGTCGAGTCTAAAAAAACAGGCAAATATCATATTGTTGGTGGTGCTTTTAGGATAAGAGCCAATGCCAATAAAAAAATTAAACAACTCAAAAAGCAAGGTTTTGATGCTAAGTATATTGGTGCCAACAAATATGGTTTACATCAAGTGGTTTATGCCAGCTTTGATGATAAGCTTAAAGCCTTAAAAAAACTTAGGCAAATCAAATCCCAAAACAATCCTTATGCTTGGCTTTATGTTAAAGAACTTTAAGATTGGTTTAATGCACTAAACCTTATCTTTGCAAAAAAAAAGTTGATGGATATTAAACACCCTAAGGATTCAAAAACAGAACTTACGGATTTGGTTTTACCAAGCGAAACCAATCCCATTAATAATTTATTTGGCGGAGAACTTCTCGCAAGAATGGATAGAGCTGCAAGTATAGCTGCGAGAAGACACTCCCGAAGAATTGTTGTTACAGCTTCAGTAAACCACGTTGCATTCAACAAAGCCATTCCTCTTGGTAGCGTGGTTACGGTGCAAGCAAAAGTATCAAGAGCTTTTAAAACCTCTATGGAAATCTATTTGGATGTATGGACCGAAGACCGAGAAAGTGGACGCCGATTGAAAGCCAACGAAGCTATTTATACCTTTGTAGCCGTTGATGATATGGGCAATCCCGTAACTGTTCCAAAAATAGAGCCAGAAACAGAACTTGAAAAAGAACGTTATGAAGGTGCTTTGAGGCGAAAACAACTCAGTTTGGTATTAGCTAGAAAAATGAAACCACACGACGCCACAGAGCTTAAAGCACTTTTTGATTAAACCTATTTAAAAAATACCATTATGTACACCGCTATTCAAATTCTTCATTCTTATTGGGCTTACTTAGTATTGCTTATCGTAATATTAGCCACTTTTAACGCTATTGTTAAACTTACTACTAAACAACCTTTTGTTGCCCACGATTTTAGGATATCATTGTTTGCTCTTATTGTCATGCATTTGCAACTTCTTATTGGCTTAGTATTGTATTTTGTTTCTCCTTATTTTTCTGCATTTTCAGATGAAGGTATGAGTAGCATTATGAAAAATGAAACCTTGCGTTTATATCTCATCGAACACCCAATAACGATGATTTTGGCCATCGTTTTTGTCACTATAGGTTATTCTAAACATAAAAAGAAACTCTCATCAAATAAAAAATTTAAAACGATTTCTATTTTTTATACCATTGCACTGCTACTTCTTTTGTCAAGAATTCCTTGGCAAGCGTGGTTTTAAGTTAAGCGGTTAACATTAATACATTTGTTTTTAGCTGTTTTTAGCTCGGATCCATAAAGACATGAATTTTGTGCTTTGGTGATAATGATGTTTAAGCAACTGACCTACAATGTTGTGATGCTTTAAATGCCTTAAATTTTTAAGACTTTCATCTATTTTCATTTTAAAACTATTTTTAAAATCAGATAGATTGAAATTTTCTTTTAATATTTGAAAACCATGTTTTTGCTTTATATTCCAAAGCTTTTCATCAGTATATAAATTTACTGAACTTTTGATAAAAGCTTCGTCGTTATCTTCAACGAATCCTGGCCAATCTTTATGAATGCAAATGCCTTCTGCTCCAATATAAGTCGTCACAGATGGTGTGCCAGCTTGCATGCTATCAAGACATTTGCCTTTTAATCCAGCTCCAAAACGCAAAGGAGCTAACATAACTTTATATTTTTTTAAAGTGGTTATAGCTTCTGAGGTTCGACCTTTTACCATTATGCCTTTGTTCTCATTGTGAATTTGCTCTACACTCTTAGGGCAATATGCTCCGTAGATATGCCATTCAGTATTGGGTAAAACACGTTTGATTTCTGGCCAAAGTTGCTGATGTAAAAAATGAACCATATCAAAATTAGGCTTGTGTCTAAAATTGCCAATACTCACAAAATTTTGCCGATCTTTAAAACCTGGACTTTGTTTTTGAATTTCTTCTTTTGTTTGATATACAAATGGTAAATAGAATAACAATTGCTTAGGAATATTGTAATTTTCAACTAAAATTCGAATTTCTTCTTTTGAAATCATCAATGTTAAATCACACCTGTATATTGCAGCCAATTCTCGTTTGGCTTTATCGTTTAAAACTAAATCAGATTGGGTTCTGACAGGCTTTTTTAAACTCTGCTCACGCATATCTCTTAAAAAATGTAAATCTTCTGTATCTAAAATTTTTAAAGCTTTTGGACATTGTTCATCGACAACCCAACCAAACTGTTCTTCTGTAAAAAACCGATCAAACAAGACAATATCAGGTTGAATTTTTTTTAAAATTAACTCAAAACTTTCATCGTTTAGTTTAATAAAATGACAATCTATAGACCACTGCTCAAGTTTAAAAGACAAATTGTTTTTAGGGCTGGAATATGCAAAATTAATATTGTAGCTATAAGACCTAAAGAGATCTATAATTTGAAGCATTCTAACACCGGCAGCAGTAGAAAGAGGTTCAGGAATTTGTGTGCTGATAATTAATATATTCAAGGCGAGTAAATTTTAAGAATTAATTAAAGAATATGTAGGTTAAAACTACTAATTTTAAAACTTAAATCTTAAGTATGCCGAATAAAAAGCTTTCACCAAATTTATGGGTAGATAATTATGCAAATTATTTATTCAATTATGCGATTACACGTGTAAATGATTCAGATATTGCTAAAGATTTAATTTCTGAAACTTTTCTTGCTGGCTTAAAATCTAAAGACAATTTTAAAGGCGACTCAACCGAACGCACTTGGTTGGTGTCTATTTTGAAACATAAAATTATTGATCACTATCGAAAAATAAACTCTAAAAAAGGTAAAGCTGAAGTCAGGATGGATTACGTTTCTGAAGATCAAGAAGGTGATTGGATAGAAGAACGCGTAACTGATCAGTCTGATATGACTGCAGAAGATGATTTTGAAAACAGTGAGTTAGGTTTAGCCATAGAAAATTGCCTTGAACATATCAATGAAAAACAAGCCCAAATCTTTAGGATGAAAACCGTTCAAGAATACGATACTGAAGCCATTTGTAATGTCTTTGATATTACGCCGTCTAATCTATGGGTAATTATTCATAGAGCTAGAAAGTCTTTGGCAGACTGTTTGGATAGGAATTGGTTTAAAAATTAAAAAACAAAATAATAAATGAGTCAAGAATATATAGAAGAAGAAAACATCCCTAAATCTTGTCAACAAATAGCACATTACAGCGACAAACTGCAATACGGTGAAGCCAGTTTTTGGGAAAAATTAAAACTTAAAATACATATTTCATATTGTGAGCGATGCAGGAAATACAATGCTAAAAATGGTTTGTTGACTAATCTTTTTAAGAAAAAAGACTATGAGGTTTTAGATGTTAAAGATTTAGAAGAAATTAAACAAAAAGTCAATTCTAACAATTAAACTAGCCCGCCATTAATCGTGAATTCATTAACTTTGCAAAAACTATAAACAATATTGTGCTTTATGTTTAAAATTTACCTTGCTTTTTTGTCTTTTATAATGGTTTTTAGTTGTCAAGATAACAGCTCTACAACAGAAATAAACCCTATTAAAGAATCCCAAATTGCAAAAACTCCAGTAGAAAAAAAAATAAAAGCCTTTGGGTTTACGCTTAATGATTTTGAAGTTGTAAACGATACCGTAGCAAAAGGTGATTTTTTTGGCTCTATTATGGATAAACATGGTATAACTCCAAATGAAGTTTATAAAATCACACATAGTATTTCCGATACTATTTTTAATTTTAAACGCATCAATGTCGGCAAACCCTATACGATTTTAAAAACAAAAGATAGTCTATCAAAACCTTATGCTTTTATTTATGAAAACAACAAAATAGACTATACCAAAGTTTTTCTAAGCGATAGCATTTATGCTGAAAAATCCAAAAAACCTGTGACTATTAAAACTAAAACGGCTTCAGGTGTTATCAATTCTTCTTTGTCTCTAACAATTGATGAAGCCGGTTTAGATTATATGTTGACTAATCGTTTGGCTGACATCTATCAATGGACAATCGACTTTTTTAGAATTCAACCTGGCGATCGATTTAAAATTGTTTATAAAGAAAAATACATAAATGACAGTATTTACGCTGGAATAGAAAGTGTTGATGCCGCGGTTTTTGTGCATGATGATAAGCCATATTATGCTTTTGAATTTGAAGTTGATTCAATTACAGGCAGAACTGAGTATTTTGATGAGAGTGCTAAAACTTTAAGACGATTTTTCTTAAAAGCACCCGTTCAATATTCACGCATTTCGTCTCGATATAGTCCAAGGCGATTTCATCCCGTCCAAAAACGTTGGAAAGCCCATAAAGGAACAGATTATGCCGCTTCTCGCGGAACACCTATTTGGTCCACAGCCGACGGTGTTGTCATTAAATCAAGCTATACAAGAGGTAATGGGAATTATGTTAAAATAAAACACACTAACAAATACACTACACAGTATTTACACATGAGTAAACGTGCTGTCAAAGTGGGTCAACGCGTTAAACAAGGTGAAATAATTGGCTATGTTGGCAGTACAGGTTTAGCCACTGGACCACATGTTTGTTATAGATTTTGGGTTTACGGTAGCCAAGTTGATCCTTACAAACAAGACTTGCCAGACGCAAAACCAATGCCTGAAAGCTTGAAACCAAAATATTTCAATTATATTGAAAATCTCAAAAAACAACTCGATTATAATTTCTTACAGGAAAACCGACAAAGTATAGCCAATTTAAAATAAATTCCAATTTATACTGGCTAGGGTGTAAATCAAAACAACTATTTTAAAGACTTTGCTCCTTCAATCACTTTTTGTTTCAGCTGTTCTTTATAATCTTCAACTTTTTTGCGGATATCCGCTTGCGTTGCACCGAGAATTTGTGCGGCGAGAATGCCTGCATTTTTGGCTCCATCTAAAGCAACTGTAGCCACAGGAACACCACTGGGCATTTGCAAAATAGACAACACCGAATCCCATCCGTCAATTGAATTTGTGGACTTGACAGGAACACCTATCACAGGCAAAGCCGTAACCGAAGCAATCATTCCTGGCAAATGGGCTGCACCACCGGCTCCAGCGATGATTACACCTATATTTCTGTTTACGGCAGATTTGCCATATTCCATCAATTTTTCTGGGGTGCGATGAGCTGATACAATATCGACCTCTACTGGAATTTCAAAAGATTTTAAAATATCTATGGCGCCTTGCATCACTGGCAAATCGCTTGTGCTTCCCATAATTATAGCTACGGTTTTCATGATTCAATGATTTATTTCTTAAAAGTCATGCTGAATTCATTTCAGCATCAACGCTTTAAACCTTTTCGTTTATGCTTAATTACCGCAAAAATACCAATAAAGATGATAAAAAAATAAGCAATCCGTGCAATATAATCACCGTGCTTAACGTAAAACGTCTTTTTAGTCATCAAAGGAATTTCAGCTTTTAGGCTAATTCTTGTGTTATAAACCGACTGAGACATCACTTCACCTAAGGGATTGATAAAGCCAGAGATTCCTGTATTAGCACTTCTTGCCACGCTTCGACGTGTTTCTACAGCTCGTAATTTAGCATAAGAAAAATGCTGTTTGTGACCTTGGGTTTCGCCCCACCAAGCATCGTTGGTGATGATGCCTAAAATTGTTGCTCCGTTGTTTATATATCCTGTTACAAATTCGCCATAAACGGATTCATAACAAATTATTGGAGCGACTTTAATTTGCTCATCAGCTTTAAATACAGAACGATTTTTTTGGGTAGTTTTCATCGCCACGGTTCCACCTAAATCTAACATAATATCACCCAAAAGCGGCTTGAGAAGTCCTTGATAAGGAAAGTTTTCTACACCAACTACCAATTTTGATTTGTGATAAAATTCTATAGGTTGATCAGCTTTTGCAAAAAACGCTGAGTTGTAGTCATTAAACCAAATGCCTTTTCTTAAGAAATTGGTTTGGGTTTTTATTTGAGATGAATCACGGATGATTTCATACATCGAAATTCCACTAATTAAAGACGATTGAGGAAATTGATTTGTGACTTGTTGAGAAAATTGATATGCTGGACTTGCATTAAACTGCTGTAATCTTGTACCATCAGCAAATACCGTTTCTGGTGCTAATATAACAGTGTTATGGAGAGGTTTTTGTTGTTCAATGAGCTCAAATAAATTTTGAGCAACTTGTGGGTCTTTGGTGTTGTATTTTTCAGAATAAGGATCAATATTGGGCTGTAAAACTACCACTTCTGCAGTTTTTTCAAAGTTGGTGTATTGCGTTTTTATGATATAAGATAAAGCGATTGGTATGCCCAAAAGTAAAATAAGTGAAGCTAAAAATTTAGTTTTATGCAAACGGTTTTGTCGCCATTTGAGATAAGCAATGAAAAGCAAGAGATTAATAATCCAAATCCATAACGTACCACCAAAAGTACCTGTGTATTCATACCACTGAATCCAGTTGATGTTGTCTGAAAACACATTACCAAGATTGAGCCAAGGCCAGGAAAATTCCCAGTGTAGATGTAGTTTTTCAAATCCAATCCACAAAGCGATTAGAAACACCAAGGCATTACGGTTTGAAGTGCGTTTGGCAATAAATTGATAAATTGTAAACACCAAAGCCATCAAAGCCGAATTGACCAAAACAGCAAACCACATCCCAAATGCAGTAGAATAATACAACCAAAAAGTAGTCGTGATATTAAAAATAAAAAAAGTAATGTAAGCTGAAATAAAACTTTTAAGTAAAAGTCGTTTAGGTTTTTCCATCCGCAATTGATAAAACACAATCAACAACGGCACAAAACCCAAAAATATAAAAGGGGAAAACCCATAAGTTGGCCAAGACAAGCTCAGCAAAATACCTGACAACAATATAAGTCCGAGATGTTTGAGGCTTGGCATATAATAATTTATAAATAATATTCTTAAATAAATTAACTTAGTAGTCTTACCACATCCCTCGCAAAATAACTCGCAATCAAAGATGCACCAGCACGTTTGAAGGCGGTGAGTTGTTCTATCATCACCGCATCGTGGTCAAGCCAACCCTGTTGTGAGGCGGCTTTTATCATGGCATATTCGCCGCTGACTTGATAAACCGCTATGGGTTGCTCAATCGTATTGGCTAAATCTCTGACGATATCTAAATAACACAAGCCAGGTTTGACCATCACGATGTCTGCACCTTCTTCAATGTCTAAAAGCGTTTCGGTTATGGCTTCTTTGCGATTCGCAGGATCCATTTGGTAAGTGCTTTTGTCTTTAGGCACATCGGCTTCATCAACGGGTGCAGAGTCTAAAGCATCTCGAAACGGACCATAAAAGGCTGATGCATATTTAGCCGAATAACTTAAAATACCTGTATCATCAAACCCATTTTTTTCTAATATTTCTCTGATGGCTCCAATGCGGCCATCCATCATATCGCTTGGAGCAACCATATCGGCACCAGCTTGAGTATGACTTAAAGCCATTTTGGCAAGAATTTGCACACTTTCGTCATTGATGATTTTTCCGTTTTTAACAATGCCGTCGTGGCCTAAAGATGAAAATGGATCTAAAGCCACATCAGTCATCACGTACATTTCAGGAACAGTATCTTTAATGCTTTTGATAGCTTGTTGCATTAAACCATTATCATCAATAGCAGATAAACCAGTATTGTCTTTGAATTTGTCATCCACTTTTACAAAAAGTAAGACCGATTTTAAGCCCATAGCCCATAAGTCTTTGACTTCTTGTTTAATCAAATCTAAACTCATCCGATAATAATTAGGCATTGATGGAATTTCTTCTTTGATATTCTGACCTTCAACTATAAATAAAGGCACAATAAAATCATCGGGATGCAAACGGTTTTCTTGAACCAAATCTCTGATGGCTTGGCTTTTTCTTAATCGTCTTGGGCGTTGGTATGGATACATAATTTTATGAATTTATCCAATCTTTTGGATGTTGTAAAACTTGAATTAATTGTTCTTCTTTTGAGTTTTTCTCAGGTTGATAATCATATCGCCATTGCACATGTGGTGGCAAACTCATCAAAATACTTTCTATGCGACCGTTGGTTTTAAGACCAAATAAAGTGCCTTTATCATGCACTAAATTAAACTCAACATAGCGACCACGTCGTATTTCTTGCCAGTCTCTATGATGCTTCTCATAAGGTATATCTTTTCGTTTTTCTACAATAGGAATATAAGCTTCAAGGAAACTATCGCCAACTTCGGTAACAAAATCATGCCATTGGTCAATATCTCTGTCAGCAGTGGGTTTTAGGTAATCAAAAAACAAACCACCAATACCTCGACCTTCTTGGCGATGATGATTCCAAAAATAGTCATCACATTGTTTCTTATATTTGTGATAAAATTCTGAATTGTGCTTATCACAAGCCGTTTTACAAACCTGATGAAAATGTTTAGCGTCTTCTTCAAACAGATAATACGGCGTTAAATCCAATCCACCACCAAACCATTGATCTATCATTTTCCCCGATTTATCAAACATCTCAAAATACCGCCAATTGGCGTGTACTGTTGGGACAAAAGGATTTTTAGGATGAAGCACCAAACTCAAACCACAAGCATAAAAATCACAATCTTCAACATTAAAATACTTTTGCATAGATTGTGCTAATGGACCGTGGACTGCGGAGATATTGACGCCACCTTTTTCAAAAACATCACCATTTTGAATGACTCGTGTTTTTCCGCCACCACCTTCTTTTCTTTGCCATTGGTCTTCGTGAAATTTGGCTTTGCTGTCAATTTCTTCAAGAGTAGAAGTAATTCTGTTTTGAAGATTTAAGATATAATTGTAAAAAAAGTCTTTCATATTAAACTTAATGTATTACAAAAGTAATTTTTTCTATATTAAAACTTTCGAACAATAAGTTTTAATAAAAATTCTATAAGCTTATCTGTAAATTTAGCATGTGGGTATTCTAAAGTTTATATGTATCTATTCAAAAGATATCTCAAACATTATTATTTTATCACTTTCATATAAAACAAGAATATTTTAGCTTATAAAAAACTCCTATTGTTGATACTAATTCAGAGATTTTACCTTAAAATTCGCATCTTGTGATTTTAAAACTTGCATAACTTCATTGTAACTTTCTAAATTAACATCAAAGTTTTCTGCAAAATCTGCAGGCAAAATCGCAATTCTAAATGTTTGATTATTAGTAAATGCTGGTCCTAAACTGTCCAGGTTGACATTGCCATCTAAAAATAGGTTAACATCAAGAAAAGTATGATTAAAGGTATAAACCACTTGAGAACCATCGTCTAAAAAGAAAGACTGGGGCAAGGGCGTCCACACGTCAATTGGACCGGTTGGGTCACTGACTTGTTCTTCAAGCAGATAAACCATTACTACATCGCTTTCAAAAACTTCAATATTGTTAGGAAAAGCAATTAAATTTGCATAAGCATTATTGGGTGTAAAGTCAACAGTAACGTCAAAAACGTTACCCAAAATATTCACACCATCTAATCCTGGAGGTCCTGGAGGTCCGGTATCGCCTTCGCAACTGATTAGAGCTAAACTGAAAAGCAGTACAATTAATTTTTTCATCATTATTTATTTTTAGGATTAAAATTCAAACTTAAGGAGTTAACACAGTAGCGTTGTCCTGTTTCGGTTGGACCATCATCAAAAACATGACCGAGATGACCGTCGCAATTGTTACATAATATTTCTACACGTTTCATTCCAAGAGAGTGATCGGGTTCGTAGCGAACAGCTCCTTCTTTGGCTTTATCAAAACTTGGCCAACCGCAGCCACTATCAAATTTGGTGTCACTATCAAATAATTCAGCACCGCAACCTTTGCATACATAAGTGCCATTTTCAAAATGCATATTATACTTTCCTGAATGTGGTGGCTCGGTGGCTTTTTTTCTTAAAACTTCATATGCTTCAGGAGAAAGTTTTGATTTCCAATCGGTATCTTTTAGATTTTTCATTCTTTTATTTTTTTTATTTTTTTTGAAACAAAGTTTAATGCCACACCATTAATGCAGTGTCTTTTGCCTGTGGTTTCACTTGGACCATCGTTGAACATATGACCGAGATGGCTACCGCATTTTGCACAAAGCAATTCGGTTCTTTTATATCCAATTTTTTTATCAGAAGATAAAACTACACTTCCTTCAATAGCACGGTCAAAACTCGGCCAACCTGTTCCGCTATCAAATTTGTGTTTGGTTTTATATAAAGGGTTACCGCAGGCTGCACAGACAAATGTACCAGGTTGTTTTACCTCAAGTAATTCACTTGTAAATGCTCTTTCAGTTCCTGCTTCACGTAAAACTTGATATTCTATATCGCTGAGCTCGGCTTTCCATTCAGCATCCGTTTTAGTTACTTCATAATTATTTTTTTTGCTTTTTTCGTCTTGAGCTGAAGATTGACAACTATATAAGCTGAATATAAGAATAAATGATAGAAATGTTTTCATAACTTTTTGATGTAAAATAACAAATTAAAGTTAGTTTTGAAATATGAGGTTTCGTTAATATTTTGATAAGTTATGATTTAATTTAAACAATTTCGATGCCATAAATTTAAAATTATAAATCTTAAAAAATTAAATCACTGAAAAACAAATGTTTAATGAGGTTAAGGTGTCAGAAATTAATATATTTTTAACGTAATCATTCTATAAAATGAAAATCAGTAGCACCAAAAACTCTCAAATTAAATATTTAAAACAACTCCAATCCAAATCAAAACTTAGAGTTGGCGATGCCCGTTTTGTCGTTGAAGGCGTTAGAGAAATTGAAATGGCGTTGACCTATAATTATCAAATCGAAAAAGTTTTTTTTGCTGAAAATCTCTATCAATCTGATTTGAATTTTTCTGATAAAACTGAAGTGATTTCTATTTCAACTGATGTTTATCAACATTTGGCTTATCGATCTAGCACAGAAGGTGTTGTGGCCTTGTGCAAAAGTCCTAAACATAATTTAAAACATTTGAAATTTAAAGCCTCAAATCCTTTAGTTTTAGTTTTAGAATCGCCAGAAAAACCAGGAAATATCGGAGCTATTCTTCGCACCGCAGACGCAGCTCAGGTCGATGCAATCATCATTGCCAACCCCAAAACAGACTTGTATAATCCCAATACGATTAGGGCGAGTTTGGGTGCGGTGTTTTCAAACCAAATTGCCCTTGGATCTTCAAAAGAAGTTTATGCGTTTTTAAAAGAACATTCATTTTATATGTATTCAGCAACTTTGCAAAATTCAAATTCTTATTTAAATGAAGATTATAAAAACAACACAGCTTTTGTGATGGGTTCAGAAGCCTATGGTTTAACAGAGTTTTGGAGAAATCAACCTGACATCCAAGCCATAAATATTCCGATGTTAGGCCAAATCGACTCGATGAATCTTTCAGTTTCTACTGCTGTTTTGACTTTTGAAGCTCTTAGGCAAAGGCGATCTAAAGTTTAATATCTACTGATTTAAAACTTCAAACCAACAATTTTCACGCTTAACCTTTAATTTTTAATATCTTTACGTTTTAATTTATTCATCAACTAAATAATCGTATTTAGTTTCAATATATAGAAATATGGGATGTGGAAGTTGCTCGACTCAAAAAGATGGCACGCCAAAAGGCTGTAAAAATAACGGTACATGTGGAACAGACAGCTGCAATAAACTCAGTGTTTTTGATTGGTTGTCTAATATGCAATTGCCCAAAGGTCAAGATGCCTTTGATATGGTAGAAGTCCGATTTAAAAACGGAAGAAAAGAATTTTTTAGAAATCCAGAAAACATACAAATTTATATGGGCGATGTTGTGGCTACAGAAGCACAATCTGGTCATGATATTGGTATTGTAAGCTTAACTGGTGAATTGGTCAAAGTTCAAATGAAGAAGAAAAAAGCCAAACCTGAAGGAGATGATTTCCCGAAAATTTATCGTAAAGCTAACCAAAAAGATATTGATGTTTGGCAAAAATACCGTCAAAAAGAAGAAGAGGTAAAAATCAAAGCTAGACAAATCGCTATTAGACTAAAGCTGAAAATGAAAATCAGCGATGTCGAGTTTCAAGGCGATGGCTCTAAAGCTATATTTTACTACACAGCTGAACAACGTGTTGACTTTAGAGACTTAATCAAAGAATACGCTTATGTTTTTAAAGTCCGTATTGAAATGAAACAAATCGGCTTACGTCAAGAAGCATCTCGCCTTGGTGGCATCGGTTCATGTGGCAGAGAACTTTGTTGTTCAACATGGCTTACCGATTTTAGATCTGTCAAAACCTCTGCAGCACGATACCAACAGTTGTCTTTAAATCCATTGAAATTGGCTGGTCAGTGCGGAAAACTCAAATGTTGTCTCAATTACGAATTGGATATGTATGTTGAAGCACTTAAAGATTTTCCAAAATCAGATTATAAACTAATCACCAAAAAAGGAAAAGCCAGTTTACAAAAAATGGATATCTTTAAACGAAAACTATGGTATGCTTACTTTGATGAACCCAATCCTTGGCACGAATTAGACGTTGATGATGTTAATGATATTATTCAAGCCGAAAAACAAAACAAACCTGTGGATTGCTTAGAAGATTTTGTTGACGACACACCAACTCAAACCATAGATTATTCTAATGTTGTTGGTCAAGATAGTTTGACACGTTTTGACAAACCCAAACGCAAAAAACGCCGTAAAAAAAGAAAACCAAGACAAAACCAACATAAAAAGAATTCAAATTAAAATGCTTAAACAAATTTTAGCCATAAGTTTATTGCTCTTCTGTTTTGGAGCTTGCCAAAACAAGCCTTTTTATTATGAATCTAAGTCTTTTGATGGATTTTGGCATAAAGATAGTATAGCTAAATTTGAATTTAAAGCACCTGATACTACCAAAAATTATAATTTTTTTATCCATATTAAAAACACAGCAGATTATCAATACAGCAATTTGTTTCTTATAACAGCTATGCAATTTCCACATGGTAAGATTATTGTAGATACTTTAGAATACAAAATGGCGTTTAAAGATGGAAGACTTATGGGACAAGGTTTTGGAAGTTTAAAACACAATAAACTTTGGTATAAAGAAAACCTTAAATTTAATGAGCAAGGACAATATCAATTAAAAATAAAACAGGCTATGCGTAAAGCCAATGAAACCAATACATTGGCCAAACTCAAAGGTATTGAAGAAGTTGGCTTTAGTTTTGAATTAGCAAATCCTGAAAAATCATGACGGCAAAAAAGAAAAAAACAGACCAGAGCAAATACATCAAAAAATTTTGGATGCTTTATGTATTGCTGTTTCTATTTGTAATATCAATATTTCTACTGGCAAGTGTAGGTGTTTTCGGAAAAATGCCAAGCTTTGAACAATTAGAAAATCCACAAACTGATCTGGCAACAGAAATTATTTCACAAGATGGAAAAACCCTCGGTAAATATTTTAAACAAAACCGAACACCGGTTGATTACGATCAACTTCCTAAACATTTGGTCAATGCCTTAGTCGCTACCGAAGATGAACGATACTATTCGCATTCAGGTATTGACGCCAAAGGTACTTTAAGAGCTATTGCCTATCTCGGCAGTAAAGGTGGTGCAAGTACCATCACACAGCAACTCGCTAAACAGCTTTTTACAGACATGAATCAAACGGGTTTAGCCAATAGATTAACTCAAAAAATCAAAGAATGGGTTATTGCCACACGTCTGGAAAAGCAATATACCAAAGACGAAATCATTGCCATGTATTTCAATATTTTTGACTTTACACGTGGAGCTGTTGGCATACGCTCAGCAGCACGTATTTATTTTGGAAAAGAACCACAGGACTTAAATATTGAAGAATCTGCAACTTTGGTTGCGATGTTCAAAAACCCTGTACTGTACAATCCTTATCGCGATATTTTTAAAGACAACGCACTTCAAAGACGCAATCAAGTGTTAGTGCAAATGGCAAGAAACGAGTTTATCACAGAAGAAGAAAAAGATTCACTAAAGGCATTACCTCTTGAGTTGAATTATACGCCAGAATATCAAAATGACGGTCAAGCCACTTATTTTAGAGCTGAATTAAAAAAATTTATGAATAATTGGATTGCAGAAAATCATAAAGAAGATGGCGAACTCTACAACTTATACAGTGATGGTCTAAAAATTTATACAACACTTGATGCTAAAGCTCAAACTTATGCAGAAAATGCTGTTGAAGCCCACATGAAAAATCTTCAAAAAGTGTTTTTTGAAAAAAATAAAAACAATAAAACAGCTCCTTTTAGAAGTCTTTCCCAAAAAGAAATCGACAGAATAATCGATAGATCTATCAAAAACTCTTCGAGATATAAACAAATGAAAAAGGCTGGTGTATCCGAAGATTCTATTCTGGCTTCGTTTGATAAACCAATCCAAATGAAAGTCTTTAGCTGGGAAGGCAAAAAAGACACCATCATGACTCCAAGAGATTCTATTTATTACCATAAATCATTTTTAAACGCTGGGATGATGTCTATGCGTCCACAAACTGGTGCTATAAAAGCTTGGGTTGGTGGCATTGATTTTGAATACTTTAAATACGAACACGTTCAACAAGCTAAACGACAGGTTGGCTCTACTTTCAAACCTTTTGTTTATGCAACCGCTATCGATCAGCTTCATCTTTCGCCTTGCTATAAACTGCCTAATACAAAGTTTACCATACCTAAAGGAAAATTTGGTTTAATTAAAGACTGGACACCTGTAAATTCTAGTGATGATTACGGAGAAATTAAAACCTTAAAACAAGCTCTTGCTGAATCTATCAATACCATTACCGCAAGAGTAATCGACAAAACTGGTCCTCAACCCGTATTGCAACTGGTTCAAAAATTAGGAATTGATACCAAAAACATTGAACCTTATCCTTCAATAGCTTTAGGAACACCAGATTTGAGTGTTTATGAAATGGTTTCAGCCTACAGCACATTTGCTAACAAAGGCGTTTATGTTGAACCTTACTACGTCAGCAGAATTGAAGATAAAAACGGAACGGTTTTGTATCAACACAAGTCCAAAACGCAAGATGTTTTAAGCTATGAAACGGCTTATGTTACCGTCAAACTTTTAGAAGGTGTAACCCAATACGGTTCAGGTCAACGCTTGAGAGGAACTTGGGCTAAAAATTTACCACACTACAAAAAAGCTGTAACAGGTTATCCCTATGATTTTAAAAACCCTATTGCAGGAAAAACCGGAACCACTCAAAATCAAAGCGATGGTTGGTTTATTGGTATGGTGCCTGATTTGGCTACTGGCGTTTGGGTTGGTGGCGAAGACCGTTCGATTAGATTTACCAACCTCACATATGGTCAAGGAGCAACTATGGCTTTGCCCATTTGGGGAATGTATATGAAAAATCTTTATCAAGATGAAGAATTTGAAGTCTCTGCAGAAGAATTTGAAAAGCCTGAAAACCTAAGTATTCAAGTGGAATGTGATAACGAAACTAAAGACGGTGATAATGCAACATCTCAACCAGATTACAATATCGATTTTTAAGATTTAAACTCCTCTACAATGGCGAACACCAAAAATCATTTTCAGAAATTATCTCAACCTGTTCGCCCAAAAAAGTTTTTTGGACAACATTTTCTGAAAGATGAAACCATTGCCCAAAAAATAGCTGATGCATTAAATTATGAAGCTTTTGATAAACTCATAGAAATAGGTCCTGGCACAGGAATGCTTACCAAATTTTTACTCAAAAAACCTGTTGAACTTTTTGCCTTTGAAATCGATAAAGACTCTATAGCATTTCTCAACGAACATATTTTAAACCCACTTGAAAACCAATCTCGTTTTAAAATCATTGACCAAGATTTTTTAAAAGCAGATTTAGAAACTATTTTAGATGACGATAGCTTTGGAATCATAGGTAATTTTCCTTACAATATTTCCAGTCAAATTTTATTTAAAACCATAGAATTAAGAAATGTTGTACCTGAATTTGCGGGTATGTTTCAAAAAGAAGTCGCCAAACGCATTTGTGCAGAAAGCGGTAATAAAACATATGGTATTCTATCTGTACTAACTCAAGCGTTTTACGAAACTAAATATTTATTTACTGTAAAGCCTCAGGTGTTTAATCCACCGCCAAAAGTAGATAGTGGTGTAATCAAATTGACCCGTAGAGAAAACTACAAATTAGATTGCGACGAAAAATTATTTTTTAAAGTGGTTAAAACCGCTTTTCAACAACGCCGAAAAACCCTTCGTAACAGTTTAAAAACATTCAATTTGAGCGATAATTTAAAATCTGACCTTATCTTTGCTCAACGACCCGAAAGATTAAGTTATCAAGATTTTGTTGATTTAACCCAAAAAATAGCTAAAGATGCAGTTTGAAATTTCAAAAGCATTTATTGAAAAAATAAAATACCTGATTGAAGAAAAAAATAATCAGGAGCTTATGTCGCATCTCGATGATATGCATCATGCAGATATAGCTGAAATTTTAGACGAACTCACACTTGATGAAGCCACCTATATCATCAAACTTTTAGACAGTGAAAAAACGGCTGAAATTTTGATGGAAATCGACGAAGATGATCGAGATAAACTCCTCGAAAATCTGACGCCAAAAGAAATAGCAGACGAGATTGAAGAAATGGATACCGATGATGCAACCGACATCATTTCAAACTTATCTGTAGAACTCAAAGATGAAGTATTTAAAAACCTTAAAGACCGCGACCACGCCCAACATATAGTTGAGCTTATGCGTTATGACGAAGATTCTGCAGGAGGTTTGATGGCTAAAGAACTCATTAAGGTCAATGAAAACTGGAGTGTTACAGGCTGTATGGAAGAAATGCGTGCTCAAGCTGAAAATGTCACAAGAGTGCATTCAATTTACGTTGTTGATAACAAAGGAAAATTAAAAGGACGATTATCGCTTAAAGATTTAATTACCGCTCCAAGTAATGCCAATATCGCTGATGTTTATATCGAAAATGTAGATTATGTCGATGTACATACCTCTGCTGAAGAAGTGGCTCGTATAATGCAAAAATACGACCTTGAAGCCATACCCGTAGTTGATGAAATCGGACGATTGGTCGGTAGAATTACCGTTGATGATATTATCGATTTTATTAGAGATGAAGCCGACAAAGATTACCAAATGGCTGCTGGTATTTCTGAAGATGTCGATGCCGATGATAGCATTTGGGAACTTACACGTGCTCGTTTACCTTGGTTAATTTTAGCACTTTTTGGCGGGTTTATAGCTGTTACCGTTGCTGGTCAATTTGAAAGTGCTATGGTCAATTATGGATTTCTGTTTTTCTTTATGCCACTCATTGCTGCTATGGCTGGTAATGTTGGGGTTC
Organism: Psychroflexus sp. MBR-150; assembly: GCF_053628795.1. Classification (NCBI taxonomy): domain Bacteria; kingdom Pseudomonadati; phylum Bacteroidota; class Flavobacteriia; order Flavobacteriales; family Flavobacteriaceae; genus Psychroflexus; species Psychroflexus sp. MBR-150. Next base: position 152,188 of record NZ_JBRJHB010000001.1, on the reverse strand, counting down.
AATCTTCTGCCATTATTGTTCAGAGCATAGCCAAAGGCACACTGACAGGCTCCATTTGGAAACGTCTCGCTAAAGAAGTTGGGCTTAATGTTTTAAACGGCATTGTTTTATCACTCATTCTTTTTATTGGGTCACATTTTATCCTAGGACGTGATTATCTAGTGGCTTTCACGGTATCTATTGCATTAATATCAGTGATTATTATCGCTTCACTCATCGGAACTTTTGTCCCAATTATGTTAGACCGCTACAAGATAGACCCAGCATTAGCAACAGGTCCTTTTATCACGACAAGCAACGATATTTTTGGCTTGCTGATATTTTTTACCATCGCTAAATATATGTTAGGTTTCTGAAATAATTTGCTATGCTAATCCCTATTCCTTTCGAAAAAAAAATTAAAGTTGAAAACGATGTGATAGACCATTTTAATCACGTCAATAATTTAGCGTATATCCAATGGGTTTTAGATATTTCAAAAAAACATTGGACAAGTTTTAGCTTAGAAAGCGTGAGAAATCAATTTGGTTGGATGATTTTAAAACACGAGGTTCATTACAAAAAACAAGCTAAACTCAACGATGAGTTAATCATCAAAACTTGGATAGATGATTTTTCAACAGCAACTTCTGTGAGAAAAACCACCATTACAAACACCAAAACCAAACAACTTATCTTTGATTCTGAAGCACAATGGTGTTTTGTAAGTTTAAAAACCTTAAAACCTACTCGACTTACTTCAGATATTTTGAAACCCTATTTTGAAAACTTATGAAAATTCTTCATCTTGATCAAAACCATCCTTTACTCATCAATCAGCTTGAAGCTATTGGTATGACCAATGAAGAAGATTATTCATCATCAAAATCTGAAATTGAAAAGCATATTGAAAACTATGATGGCATTATCATTCGTAGCCGATTTCCTATTGATAAATCATTTTTACAAAAAGCTAAAAACTTAAAATTTATCGGTCGTGTTGGTGCTGGTTTAGAAAACATTGATGTTGACTTTGCAGAGCAACAAGGCATAAAATTGTTTAATGCACCTGAAGGCAATCGTGATGCCGTTGCCGAACACGCCTTAGGACTTTTGCTGAATTTGACCAATCGGTTATTCATCGCACATCAAGAAGTTAGAAATGGCGTTTGGAAACGAGAAGAGAATCGCGGTGAAGAAATTATGGGTAAAACCATGGGTATTTTAGGCTATGGTTATATGGGAAAAGCTTTTGCAAAACGCCTCCAAGGTTTTGGTTGCAAAGTGATTTGCTATGACATCAAAACTAAGGTTGGCGATAAATTTGCAAAACAAGTCGATTTAAAAACCTTTTTTGAAGAAACTCAAATTTTAAGTCTTCATTTGCCTTTAACTGAAAAAACTCGACATATCGTTGATGAAAAATTTCTATCTCAATTTTCTCACCCTATTTGGTTAATCAACACCGCTCGTGGTCAGGTTATAAAAACTGATGATTTGGTAAAAGCTATAGAAAATAAAAAAGTGAAAGGTGCAGGTTTAGATGTTTTAGAATATGAAAAAAATTCATTTGAAAATTTGTTTACAAATCAATCTCAAATGCCCGAAGCTTTTAAAATTTTAATACAACTCGATAATGTGATTTTATCTCCACATATCGCTGGTTGGACCATTGAAAGTAAGGCTAAATTGGCTCAAACCATTGTAGATAAAATCAAAAGAGAATTTTTAAATTAAAACCTCTAAACAATTATCGGCTTTAAACCCGATATTCTTAATTATCGGCTTTATAGCCGATTTATTTGAATATCTGTTCTAAAACCGATATATTTGTAAAAAATATCAAATAAAAATGATAGCGGTATTAACAGGAGATGTTGTAAATTCTAAAAGCGAAAATGCTGAAGTATGGCTTCAAGTGCTTAAATCGACATTAGAATTTTATGGCAAAGCACCAAAGGATTGGGAAGTTTTTAGGGGTGATAGTTTTCAATTAGCTATTTCAAATGAAAAAGCGATATTAGCGTCAATACATCTTAAATCTGCCATTAAACAATTTGAAGATTTGGATGTGCGAATCGGTATAGGTTTGGGAAAACAAAATTATGAATCAATTCATATCACCGAATCTAATGGTTCAGCTTTTATAAGGTCGGGAGAAAGTTTTGATGCGTTAAAAAAACAAAATATGATTTTAAAATCTGAAAACAAAAAGTTTGACGATACCATAAATCTAATGCTATCTTTATCTTTACTGACAGCAGATCGTTGGAGTCCAACGGTGGCTAAAATCATTAAACTTTCGATTGAAAATCCAAATCTCAAACAAAAAGAACTCGCCGACAAGCTCAACAAATCTCAAAGCAGTATCAGCGAAGCCTTAAAACGTGGTGGATTTGACGAAATGATGATGATGAATAATTATTATAAAAATCAAATTGCTGAATTATGTTAGCTTTTACTTTAAAATTATTGATTGCTCATATCATTGGTGATTTTGTCTTACAACCCAATACTTGGATAAGCGAAAAAAAACGCAAAAAACATAAATCCAAATATTTATATTATCATATTTTGGTGCATACCATAGCACTGTTGCTTCTTTTAAAATTAGATTTTAGCCTTTGGCCTTATATTTTGATGATTTTATTAAGCCATTTTGTTATTGATTTGGCAAAACTCTATTTACAAAATTCTAAAAATGAAAGACGTTTGTTTTTTATAGACCAAGGGCTACATTTATCAGTAATTGGTCTTGTGGTTGATCTTAATTTTCCATTTTCAATTGGTTTTGATAACATCTTTTCAGGTGATTTTTTACTGACGTTATTAGCCATTTTGATGCTAACATCAGTAACTTCAGTTGTTATAAAAACGCTGATGAGTAAATGGCAATTAGATGAAGACCAACCTAAAAGTGCTTTAAAAAATGCTGGTGCTTTTATTGGTATTTTAGAACGCTTGTTTATCTTTTTATTTATTGTATTAGGTCATTGGAGTGCAATTGGGTTTTTAATCACGGCAAAATCTGTATTTAGGTTTGGTGATCTTTCAAGAGCAAAAGACAGAAAACTCACAGAATACATTTTAATCGGAACTTTATTGAGCTTTCTCATAGCTATTGTTATAGGTTTGGGTTATAAATATTTAATTACAATCTAAATTACATAAATGATTTTCAAACAAATCTTTTTGTTTTTACTATTAGTATTTTTAAGCATTCAAAAAGCTTATCCGCAATTCAAAACCGCTTTTGAAATCAACAACAATGACATCAAAGTCGTGTTGTTTCAAGCCAATCAAGTTTCAAAAATTGAAATCAAGACGCATAAATCAGCTTATTTTAAATTCAATTCATCAGCAGAAAGCACCTATAAAACCGAGTTGTATTTTGACTATCGCATTCAAAATGACAGTTTGATTATAAAAAGTATTTATCCTAAAGCTTTAGAATTTGGCGATAATAAAATGACTTCAATGCAGAGTTTTTCCGTAAGCGTTACATTTGATCTTCCTCAACAATCTCAACTTATCATAGAGTCAGATTTAGCTTCAGTTGAAGGTCAGGGTGAATTTGAATATTTTCAACTCAATACAAAATCTGGACATTGTAACCTCAAAGCTTTTGTTGGTCATGCAGATATCAATACGTTTAACGGGAATATAAAAATAAACACCAAAAGAGCTGATATCAAGGCGTTTTCACAAAATGGAATGATAAAAATTGATTCGTTTTATTCAAAAAAAAATCAAATCAACCTCAAGAGCGTAAACGGCAATATCATTGTTAGGCAAATGGAATAAAAACCCTATTTTTGCCTTTCACATCTTTTATATAGATGAACTTAAAAAAATCAATCTGGTTTATAATCGTGATTTTAATTATAGATCAGATTTCTAAAATTTATATCAAAACCCATTTCAAACTGTATGAAAGCATTGAAGTGTTTTCCTGGTTTCAGATTCTTTTTATAGAAAATGAAGGTATGGCTTGGGGAGCAAAAATTCCGGGTGATTATGGCAAAATCATACTCACTGTATTTCGCCTATTTGCTATTGTTGGCATTGGTTGGTGGTTATGGGATTCGACTCGAAAAAAAGCACCAAAAATCTTGTTAATTGCCATCAGCTTTAAGAAAAAAATAAAAGAAATAGCCTTTAATGAGAATTGTCCAATAAAGAAAAGTATAGAAAAAAGAATGGATATCATCTTAAATCATGATCCGCCAAAAGAACATAGAGAATTAATAACCTTTAAAAAAAGACTTATAAAATACAGGAACTATATCTTTACATTCCTCTATCATCTGGATGTCCCTCCAGATAACAACGCCTCTGAAAGAGCTATAAGAAATATAAAAGTAAAACAGAAAATCTCTGGACAATTTAGATCAGAACAAGGCTGTGATAACTTTGCCAAACTTAGATCTGTAACAGGTTCTTGTTTAAAAAATCAGCAACCAGTTTTATCTACACTAAATATTTTTGCTAATTTGCGGATTGATTAGTTACAATTTATTTAAGAAATAATTCTTAAAAAATCAAATATTCCTTACTGAATGAAATTTATCCCAAATTATTTAGAATACGGTGAAAATTCGCCAAAACATCTATCAGATTATTTTTCAATAAATACCATAGAAAGTCTGGCCCAGACAGTAAGGATACTAGAACCCCACCGCCATAGCCATCTTTTTCAGCTGGTTTGGATATCGGATGGTAAATATATTGTCACAATAGATGAAGAAGAACATGAAATACAAAACAATCATTTTCTGCTCCTGTATCCAAACACCATTCACGCAACAAATTTTACTAAAACAGTACAGGGATATTCCATGCATTTCAGCTCAGATTTTTTTGAAATCCATTCTGAAAATAAAAGTCACTTGGCAGGAATTATCAAGCACAATATTTCAAAAAAGTTCTTAATCGTGAAGATGAATAGCTCCACTTCAAAAGAAGTGAATGGTCTAATTCAATATATGAATAGCACTTATGTTAGTGGGTCATTTTTGAAGGATGAGATTATTAGATCCTATTTACATCTTACATTATTAAAACTCTTTGAGTATTATAATTTACATGATAGTAGCACCCAATACACGTCATCTCAAGTGATTGTGAATAAATTTTTTCAAGCTGTTGAAGAACATTTCGTAAGCAAAAAGAGTGTGGCCGAATATGCACGTAATTTAAACCTTTCAGAAGGATATCTTAACCATGTAGTAAAAAACGAAACGGGGCATCCAGCTGGAAAAGTTATAAGAGAGAGAATTCTCCATGAGGCAGAGAGATTACTTATTTATTCGGACAAAACAATATCTGAAATTGCATATCAGCTAAACTTTAATCATCCCACCTATTTCTTTAGGATGTTCAAGAAATATATAGGTAAAACACCTAAAGACTTCAGGAATAGCTATCGTAAAAGATAAACAAACTTCCCATTTCCGAAATCACTACCCATCCAGGACGAAAGACAATATTCGAATTGTGCACTTTTAAGACAATATAATGTATAAATCGTAAGAATTTATATTTTTAACTTTGACGAAACGTTTAGTTAATCTTTAATAATATTAAAACTTAAAACTTATGGAAGAAGTTAATAACCGTATCGTAAAAAGTGCGAATAATACATATATTAATGAATGTGGAGCAAGTCATAAAGAAGCGATTTTGTTTTTGCACGGTTCTGGTCCAGGAGCTAGTGCATGGTCAAACTGGCAATATATTATGCCCGAATTTGGTGAAAAATTCCATTGTATTGCACCAGATTTAATTGGTTTTGGAAAAAGCAACCATCCAGAAAACCCACCTAAAGGAATGCGTAACTGGATGCGGCTATGGATTGATCAAATTATTTCTCTATTAGACGAACTAAAGCTAGAAAAGGTGCATATGGTCGGAAACTCAATGGGAGGAGCTATCAGTCTTCAGCTTTTAATGGATTTCCCCGACCGGTTTAATCGGGTTGTACTCATGGGTCCTGCCGGAGCACCAACCACTATTACTTCAGAATTAGATAGAACATGGGGATATTATGACGATCCTTCACCTGAACTTATGGCAAATATAATTTCCTGGTTTTCATACGATAATAGCTTTATAGGAGATCAATTGGGAGAAATTGCTAAAATGAGACATGAGGCTTCATTAGATCCAAATATCCGTAGATCATTTGAGGCTATGTTCCCAGCCCCTAGACAACAACATCTTGATGAATTGATAATCCCCAATGGTTCTTTGAGAAACATGAATCATCCCATTTTGATCATTCATGGTCAGGAGGATCTATTAGTCAATGTAGAAACCAGCCATTATCTCATCAAACATCTTCCAAATGCTCAGATGCACATTTTTGGTCACTGTAGCCATTGGACCCAAATTGAATATAAAGAATCTTTTCATTTTTTATTGAAAGAATTTTTCGAAAAGAATTATTAATAAAAACAAATTTAATTATGGAAAAAAGACTTGCAAAGTTGGGGCATGTAGCCCTTGTTACTCCAAATCTTGAAAAATCACACTGGTTTTTTCATGATATAGTGGGATTAAATGAACAAAAGCGCGAAGGAAATAAAATCTATTATCGTGCATGGGCAGATTTTGAACATCATTCTTTGATTTTAATTGAAGGAAAGGTAGCTATGTTAGATCATATTGCTTGGAAAACCCAGGAGCCTGATGATGTAGATTATTTTTATGACAAGGTAAAAAATGCTGGCTTAAATCCCTCTTGGGTTCCTGAAGGTGAAGAGGCTGGTCTTGGAAAGGCGTTTCGTTTTAATTTACCGACGGGACAGACTTATGAAATCTATTATGATATGGAAAGACCATTAGCTCCTGAAGGCAAAAGATCCAGACTTAAAAATCAAGTATTTAAATCTTTTGACCATGGAATATCTCCTCGGTGCATAGATCACGTTAATTTCAATGTTGGTAATCCCAGGGAATCTATGGAATTACATGAAAAACTTTTTGGATTTAAAAATCGTGAATACGTCCAATTAGACAATGGATTTGGATTGGCTTTTTGGACATCTGTAACCACTTTAGTACATGATTTGGCTATAATGTTTGACGAAGCTGGACGTAAAAACAGATATCACCATACGGCCTTTTATCTTGATAATTTCCAAGACGTGGCAAGAGCCGCAGATATTTTCAAGGAAAATGGTATAGAGCTTAGTTTAGCTCCTGGAAAACATGGCATCTCCCAAGCAGGGTTCATTTATGCAATTGATCCGGGAAGTGGACACCGGCTGGAACTGTTTAGTGGTGGTTACCATATTTATGATCCCGACTGGAAACCTGTTCTTTGGAAAGAAAATGAATTGGCTGAGGGCATCATTTGGTGGGGACCAGAGTTGTCTCCTGATTTTTTAGCAAACTCTATTGGCCCCGATAAATAAAAGCACGACGCAATGAAACGTTTAAGTAAAATTCTTCGAGAAATACGAAAGTCATTATTGTTAATTCTGTTTTCTTGCCTGCCTCTCTTTCTTCAAGCGCAAGTGAATTTACCTCCAAATGATGTAGGGTTAACAAGTATTAATGACGGAGTTGCTGGTCCAGGAATCCTTTACGAGGCTTTCCTGGGTAGCCAAAATTCAACTAAGCTGACCGATGCAAATGGTGATGAAATTCCTGGGGACAATAGTTTGAACAATTTTCTTTTTATCAATCATTTGGCTATAGTCTCAAAGAAGCCAATGCTGAATGGTTTTCCAGTGGCTGAAATCTTAATTCCCCTGGTTAATGTAGGAATTGAGGTGCCTCCTGCTTTAGATGAAAGCGAATTTGGACTTGGCGATATTATTATAGGAGCAGGTATTCAATGGCCAAATAAAAAATTATTCGGCAAAACATTCTTTCACCGTTTTTTATTGAATGCCATCCTGCCCACGGGGACTTATGATGAAGAAAACTTAGTGAATGTGGGATCTAATGTATGGAGCATTATGCCATATTATGCCTTTACAATATATTGGGACGAAAGCAATACATGGGAAACTTCAATGCGGTTCCGCTATATGTGGAATTCAAAGAACAAAGATCCATTTGTTGGTCTTGGCGTTGAAGAAACCAAACCAGGTCAAGCTTTTTATGTGAATTATGCGGCCTCTTACAATTTGGGGAAAGAATTTAGAGTCGGGGTAGCAGGCTATTTTTTACAGCAATTGTCAGACCATGAAATAGGGGGAAACTCAATACCAGATTCAAAAGAAATGGCATTTGCCGTCGGTCCAGCATTTTTTAAACAATATAAAACTTTTATGTTTCGATTAACAGTAGCATTTGATGTGACAACTGAAAACAGATGGTCTCAGGCACCTTTTGTGAATTTCACATTCACAAAAATTTGGCCTAAATAGACCTTTGGATTTAAAAATTAGTTATATTCAATTTTTTAAAAATAATATGATTTTATGAATAAAAGTAAATATGTACAAATGAATGAACTTCCCCATCTCCAGGTGGAGAAGTTAAAGCTTTTTCCTTTTGCCGGGGATAAGCTAATGACAGTGAAGGCAGAACTACCAAAAGGAAGTATAGCTGCCAAACATTCTCATCCTCATGAACAAATGACTTATGTGGTCAAAGGTCGGGTGAAAGTAAGAATGAAAGGAGAAGAATTTATTTTATCTCAAGGCGGAATTGTACACTTCCCTTCTAATGAAGAGCACGAATTAGAAGCTGCAGAAGACACTATTCTTCTTGACATCTTCACCCCTGTGAGAGAAGATTTTATCCAAAAATTAAAAGATGTTTAAATGATGGAAAGAAAAATTGCATTACTTACAGGAGCTTCTAAAGGCATCGGATATGCCACTGCACAAATGATGGCAAAAAAAGGATATGAATTGATCATTAACAGCAGGAATACATCTAATGCGGTGAAAAAACTCAAGGAATATGGCACAATAGTAGAGGGAGTGGATGGAAGTTTGGGCGATGATGCCACAATCACAGCTTTAATAGCTAAGGTAGAAGAAAGAGGTCAGATAGATGCTCTGCTCCTCAACCATGGAGGACCTCCTGTTAAGTCTTTTTTAGAAGTATCACATGCAGAATGGGAAACTTATACCAAAATCATGTTGCATGGGCCGCTTAGGCTTTTGCGCGAATTGACACCCATCATGCAGAAACAGCAGAAATGTAGGGTGGCAGCAATAAGTTCTTTTACGGTTAAAAGCCCACGTGCTGGGATTGTCTTATCTAATAGTTTGAGGGCAGCCTTGGTTAACGCATTAAAGACCGTAGCTATGGAATTAGGCAGTGACGGGATATTAATCAATACAGTAGCTCCAGGTTACATCGCTACTCAACGAATCCTGGATTTTAATCAGCGTTACGCAGATCAAGAGAACATCAGCAAAGAAGAGGTCGATCAAAGAACAATCAAAGAAATTCCGTTGAAAATGTTTGGAAAACCAGAAGATGTGGCTGGGTTGATTGCTTATCTACTATCGGAAGAAAACCAGTACATAACGGGACAGAATATACATGTAGATGGAGGATTAATAACAGCCAATTAATATAAAATGGATTTACAACTTAAGAATAAAATAGCCTTTGTGGCTGGAGCCAGCCAGGGTATGGGAGCAGCTGTAGCTGAAGAGCTATCCATGGAAGGAGCAATAGTTTATGCATGTGCACGCACAAAAGAAAGTATTCAAGAAAAAACAAAAAATATTCAAGGGCAAACTGGAAACAAAGTCATTCCTTTAGTATGCGATGTTACTAACGAAAGCGACATAATTAAAGCTTTTGATATAATACATGAACAACAAGGAAAATTGGATTTGCTTTTCACAAATTCAGGAGCCCCTTCTGCGGGAAATCTATCTTCCCTTTCTTCCGAAGATTGGGAAAATGGTTACACGACCATTATAGCATCTGTGAGGCATCTCTGTTACCATGCCTTGAAAATTCTTAGTGATAAAGGGAGTATTGTGCTCAATACTTCAAGTTATATACGGCAACCGTCCGTAGATTACACACTGGCTTCCAATCTACGACTAGCTGTGGCTGGTATGGTCAAAACTTTTTCAGAAGAATTGGCGCCTAAGGGTATTCGGGTAAATGGTATTGCCCCGGGATATACCAATACCGAAGTTGTGGCTAAATACGTAGAGATGGTGGCAAATGAAAAAAGTCAAAACATAGAAGAGACAGAAAAACAAATGGCGGCAAACATTCCTTTAGGTCGTTTTGCAGCACCGGAAGAGATTGGTAGAGTAGCAACTTTTTTGCTTTCTCCGGCAGCTTCTTTTGTCACTGGATCAATATGGACTGTTGATGGTGGAGAGTCTAAATTCCCAATTTAGGATATGAAAAACTCAAGGCATATTATTTCAGTCAGCAATAAAGTAAGTGATGAGGAGTTTGAATACTATAAAAAGGAACTTGATGGAATAGCAGAAGTTCATTTTCTTAATGGCTTATCAGCAGAAATTCAGAATAAAAAACTCAAAGACTCGGACATTTTAATTGCTCGAAATCCCACCGTTGAACTACCCGAAGTGGAGGATCGAGCCTTTAAAGGAATTCGGTTTATCCAACTCCTTTCGGCTGGTTATGACCATCTGGATTTTAGCAGGTTTCCTCAGGACACCATTGTAGCTGGTAATATGGGTGCCTATGCAAAGCCAATGGCAGAGCATGGAGTGGGTATGATTTTATCATTGGCCAAAAATCTAAGACTAAGGCATGAAGAAATGAAACATGGAGAATTCAATCAATTTGAGAGTAAATCAATGTTGATTGATCAAAAAGTTTGTGGAATAATTGGTTTTGGAGGTATTGGAAAGCGTATTGGACAAATAATGAAGTCTGCTTTTGATTGTAAAATATTCGCCATAAATACCAGTGGTAAGAGTAAAGAAAAAACCGACTGGGTTGGAACACTGGATGAATTGGATTTCCTGCTCTCTAATTCAGATTTTGTGGTCATTACAATCCCGCTAACAGAAAAGACTAATAATCTTATTGGCCACGCAGAACTCAGTAAAATGAAAGATAACGCTATCCTGGTCAATCTGGCTCGGGGACAAATCATTGAGGAAGAACCTTTATTCCAAAAGCTTAAAGCGACCCCTACTTTCAAGGCGGCTATAGATGCCTGGTGGATAGAACCTTTTTTTGTAAATAAATTTGAATTGAATTTTCCGTTTTTAGAATTACCAAACGTCCTGGGATCTCCGCACAATTCAGCAATGGTTGAAGGAGTGCTGTTGCATTCAAGTAAGATGGGAATAAGGAATGTGAAAAAGTATATCACCACAGGAAAAGCGGAAAAAATCCTGGATCTGTCCAACCATAAAACTTTTTATAGAAAACCATGAATCGGTTATTATCTTCTAAATTTTAAAGACTTCATATAAGTCTCAGCGGACTAATACGCCCGTATAATTGAGGATTTCAATAGATAAGATCAATTTTTAAATTCCAGATATACCAGTTTCTGACCTGGTACTAAGTATTTAATTACAATCTAAATTACATAAATGATTTTTAAACAAATCTTTTTGTTTTTACTATTAGTATTTTTAAGCATTCAAAAAGCTTATCCGCAATTCAAAACCGCTTTTGAAATCAACAACAATGACATCAAAGTCGTGTGGTTTCAAGCCAATCAAGTTTCAAAAATTGAAATCAAGACGCATAAATCAGCTTATTTTAAATTCAATTCATCAGCAGAAAGCACTTATAAAACCGAGTTGTATTTTGACTATCGCATTCAAAATGACAGTTTGATTATAAAAAGTATTTATCCTAAAGCTTTAGAATTTGGCGATAATAAAATGACTTCAATGCAGAGTTTTTCCGTAAGCGTTACATTTGATCTTCCTCAACAGTCTCAACTTATCATAGAGTCAGATTTAGCTTCAGTTGAAGGTCAGGGTGAATTTGAATATTTTCAACTCAATACAAAATCTGGACATTGTAACCTCAAAGCTTTTGTTGGTCATGCAGATATCAATACGTTTAACGGGAATATAAAAATAAACACCAAAAGAGCTGATATCAAGGCGTTTTCGTAAAATGGAATGATAAAAATTGATTCGTTTTATTCAAAAAAAAAATCAAATCAACCTCAAGAGCGTAAACGGCAATATCATTGTTAGGCAAATGGAATAAAAACCCTATTTTTGCCTTTCAAATCTTTTATATAGATGAACTTAAAAAAATCAATCTGGTTTATAATCGTGATTTTAATTATAGACCAGATTTCTAAAATTTATATCAAAACCCATTTCAAACTGTATGAAAGCGTTGAAGTGTTTTCCTGGTTTCAGATTCTTTTTATAGAAAATGAAGGTATGGCTTGGGGAGCAAAAATTCCGGGTGATTATGGCAAAATCATACTCACTGTATTTCGCCTATTTGCTATTGTTGGCATTGGTTGGTGGTTATGGGATTCGACTCGAAAAAAAGCACCAAAAATCTTGTTAATTGCCATCAGCTTGATATTTGCTGGTGCGATGGGCAATATTATCGATTCTGTGTTTTATGGGACTATTTTTAGTGACAGTTTAGATCAAGTAGCTACTATGTTTCCAGAAGGTGGTGGTTACGCTCCTATACTCAAGGGCAAAGTTGTTGACATGCTTTATTTTCCAATTTACGATGATATTTTACCGAGCTGGATTCCCATTTGGGGTGGCGAACGCTTTGTGTTTTTTGAACCTGTTTTCAATATTGCTGATACGGCTATAAGCACAGGTTTTGGAATTCTGTTGGTATTTCACAAAAAAGCTTTCCCAAAAAAAGATAAGACCTCTTAACTATGAACCTCATTTCTGTTGAACACATCGCCAAATCTTATGGCACGCTAAGGCTTTTTGAAGATTTATCTTTTGGCATTAACCACGGTCAAAAAATTGGTTTAGTAGCTCAAAATGGTAGTGGAAAGACCAGTTTGCTCAAAATTTTAGCCCAAAAAGATGTACCCGATCGAGGCGAAATCAATTTTAGAAATGACATAAAAATCGGTTTCTTATCTCAAGAACCTGACCTCAACCCCAATCTAAATGTAGAACAAAGCATTTTAGCATCAGACAACGAAATGCTCAAGGTCATTAGTCAATACGAAAAAGCACTTCAAAATCCCAGTGATGCAGATGCCTATCAAAAGGCTTTTGAAGCTATGGAAGCTCATCAAGCTTGGGATTTTGAAAGTCAATACCAGCAAGTGCTTTCTAAATTAAAACTACAAGATTTACAAAAACCTGTAAAAAGCCTTTCTGGCGGACAGAAAAAGCGACTGGCTTTAGCTATTTTGTTATTAGATTCGCCTGACTTACTTATTCTTGACGAACCGACAAACCATTTAGACCTTGATATGATTGAATGGCTTGAAGGTTATTTTACTCAAGCCAAAATGAGTTTTTTTATGGTGACTCACGATAGGTATTTTTTAGAACGGGTGTGCAACCAAATTATGGAGCTCGACCAAGGCGAACTTTATACTTATAAAGGCAATTACAGCTATTATCTTGAAAAGCGAGAAGAACGACTACAACAGCAAGAAACCTCAACTGAAAAAGCCAAACAGCTTTTCAAAAAAGAACTGGGCTGGATGCGTCGTCAACCCAAAGCCCGAACCAGCAAATCAAAATCGCGTATAGATGATTTTGAAGACATTAAAAAACGGGCTCAACAACGCCGAAAAGACCACGAAATAGAGCTTGAAATCAATATGGAACGCCTCGGTACCAAGATTGTTGAATTTCATAATGTGTCTAAATCTTTTGACAACAATACTTTGTTTGAAAATTTTGATTATAATTTTAAACGTGGCGAACGCGTTGGAATCATCGGTAAAAACGGAAGCGGAAAATCTACATTCCTTAATATCTTAACTGAAAACCTTAAACCCGATACTGGCAAAGTAGTTTTAGGCGAAACTTTAAAGTTTGGTTATTACCGTCAAGGTGGTTTAGAGGTGAAACCCGGCAAAAAACTCATTGAAGTCATCAAAGATTTTGGCGAATATATTCCGTTGGCTAAAGGTCGAAAAATATCAGCTTCGCAATTATTAGAACGCTTTTTGTTTGACCGTAAAAAGCAATACGACTATGTTGAAAAATTGAGTGGTGGCGAATTGAAACGCTTATATTTATGTACGGTTTTAATACAAAATCCTAATTTTTTAATTCTCGATGAACCCACCAACGATTTGGATGTGGTGACGATTAATGTGCTTGAGAATTTTTTGATGGATTTTCCAGGCTGCTTGATTGTTGTCTCTCACGACCGTTATTTTATGGATAAAATCGTTGATCATTTGTTTGTATTTGAAAATGGAAACATCAGAGATTTTCCTGGCAATTATTCAGATTATAGACAATATGAAGCCCAAAAGCCAGCTGAGAAACTCGAACCCAAACCAACAACTTCAAAACCTCAAGAAAAAGAAAAACCCGAAAACAAACTCAGTTATCTCGAGCAAAAAGAACTCAAACAATTGGAAACCCAAATCAAAAATTTAGAAAAGGAAAAAGAAAAACTACAACAAGCTTTTCTAGAAGACTTATCGGCAGAAGATATTAAAGAAAATAGCATTAAGCTTCAAGAGATAGAAACAGATATTGATAAAAAAACGGAGAGGTGGTTTGAGTTGACAGACTAGATTTTATGCACTTCAATAGGTTTAAAACCATTGGAGAATGAAAAAATTCAAGGAATCATATTCCTTTGGTAAGTCTTGAATTGCAAATCAAAAAACCCCTTGCGAACATTGCGAAATCATAGCGACCCTTGCGGTAAAATAACCATCCTGCATTTAAACACCGTTCAAAAAAAGACTAATCTTTACTAAACTCATCCAATCGCCCATCATACTGCATAACAGTTTTATGAACAGGTCTGATGTTGACCCTTACATTTTTGTTGGGGTAAATATCTATTGACACGTCATATTTTTCGTTATTATTTCTTTTTTGTTCTGTTGTAAACTCTAATTTCAATTTAGGCTTTTCCGTATTGATTTGTTTTTTTAAATCCTTAAGAGGTTCTTCAAATTGAATAGCGAGATCTGTTCCGCCATAAGAGCCAGAACTTGTTCGACTTTCTCCAAAAAAAGGCAAATAGCCTGAAACGGTATCGTTTTGTATTTTTATAAAATTGCCATCGCCACTAACATCTATTCTGTTAGCAGAATTGCCTGTGTTTCTCAACAATTCATTAGCTACTTTTGTGGTTGCTACTGAAGCAAAAGGATAAGCCACATTTATTTTTATATGATAATCTTTTTTAGCATATAATGAATCCAAAATCTTTAAATCATTAGCCTTAGCTTCTGCTTTGGCAATTTGATTGGTTTTACAACTCCAAAACAAGCTCAAAATGCTTATCAAATAAAGTAAATTCAGTGCTTTATGTGTTATAATTCTATTCATAATTTTTAAAAATAACATTAATTTTTAAAAATATCAGTCTTATTAACAGAGTGATAAGGCTTTAGTACTTATAAGATACTTATTTTAAAATTCTTTATATTTGAAATAGAAAATGATGAGTTATGGATAACACAAAATTAAGAGCTAAATGGCAAAAGTCAATTTCTGAAGTTGATGAAGATTTTTTGATTCTAATAGATGAAATATATGAAAGTTATAGGAACCATAAGCCGAGTGATTTTTTTGATAATCTTCCTGATGACATTCAAAATTTACTTTTAATAAGTAAAAAACAATCAGATGATCATCAGACGTCACCTCACAGTGAAGTTGTAAAGGAAATAAGAGCAAAGTATAATGTCAAATGACAGGTATTCTATATTTTGGACAAGTATCGCTAAGCAATCATACGTAAACGAATTAGACTTCATAAAATACAAATGGAACCTTAAGGAAGTTGAAAAGTTTATGCATATGGTTGAACATCAACTTTTATTATTGTCAAATAACGTTTTACAAGGAAGATTATCAGTAAAAACAGGGATTTATAAATTAATGATTTCAAAACAAACGAGCTTATTTTATGTTTATAGAAAAGACAAAAAGCAGATTGATTTACTGTTGTTTTGGAATAATAGCAAAAACCCTAAAGCCCTTAAAAATCTACTTTCAAAATTTAAGTCGTAATAATTTTATAATAAAAAAATACAAAAGGCACGATAAAAACCCTTGGTCACTCAAACTGCGTATTTGGAGTTGATTATTTAAAAGAAGAAACTTCAATTAATCCTTTGCATTCTTTTTTTCGCGTTCTTTTTTTGCTGAAGAATTTATGAAATAAATCACAAAACCAACTAGACCGATGATAACAAGTCCAAAAACAACAGTCATCAAAATAGCACCACTAGTCCAATCTACAAAAGGGATAAGATATTGCATAGGTTTGGTTTTAAAAGTAGTCAAAATTATGAATAAGGTTTTTGGTTTAAAATGACAAAGGTCAGTTTTGTGTTGAAAACAAATTATGAATTGGTTTGTTGTTAGGGTTTTAAAACACCGATTGGGTGAATAGCCCTGATTGGAGTGGCATCTTTTTGGGCTGAGCCTTAGCAGATGTTGACTAAACAGAGTGTCGCCACAAGCGGTAATCCTGCCAAGCCAAACAGATGCTTGAGCTCAACCCAAAAAATATAGCGGAAATCAGGTTTCTGCTCCTTATTCTAGGATTCGTTTTCTAAATCTTTAAGTTCGGGATAGAGAAAATTGTTGTAGGGAAATCGCGTTACGTGAATGGAACGCACTTTTTTATATACCTTTCGTCTAAAGGATGTAATGTTTTGTTTTTTGATGGCTGAGATGAAAATGGCATCGTCGCCAACTTTGTTCATCCAAGTATTTTTCCAATCTTTAAGGCTAAAGTGTTTTTCGGTTTTTTCGTTGATGAGGTCATCTTCGTCGAAGCTTTCGGCTTGGTATTGGTCTATTTTGTTGAAAACCATAAGGCAAGGTTTGTCCTTGGCGTCAATTTCGCTAAGTGTTTGGTTGACAGACTCGATGTGGTCTTGAAATTGTGGGTGCGAAATGTCAACCACATGAAGCAATAAATCGGCTTCACGCACTTCGTCAAGCGTGGATTTGAACGATTCTACAAGTTGAGTTGGCAGTTTGCGAATGAAACCCACAGTGTCTGACAACAAAAAAGGCAGGTTGCGGATAACGACTTTTCTTACCGTGGTGTCGAGCGTGGCAAAGAGTTTGTTTTCGGCAAAGATATCGCTTTTGCTGATGATATTCATCAAGGTAGATTTGCCTACGTTGGTGTAACCTACAAGTGCTACACGGACAAGGCTACCACGATTGCCACGTTGAACGGCCATTTGTTTGTCGATGGTTTTGAGCTTTTTCTTGAGTAAAGATATTTTGTCTCTTACGATACGGCGGTCGGTTTCGATTTCGGTTTCTCCAGGACCACGCATACCGATACCACCGCGTTGGCGTTCAAGGTGTGTCCACAGACCTGATAATCTTGGCAACAAATATTCATATTGAGCCAGTTCAACTTGTGTTCTGGCATAGCTGGTTTGGGCACGTTGTGCGAAGATATCAAGGATGAGATAAGTTCGGTCAACGACTTTGCATTTGAGTATTTTCTCGATGTTTTTTTGTTGAGCAGGTGAAAGCTCGTCGTCAAAAATAGCGGCTCCAATGTTGTTGGCATTGACAAATTCGCGGACTTCTTCCATTTTTCCAGAACCGATAAAGGTTTTGGGATTAGGTTTGTCTAACTTTTGCTGAAAGCGTTTAAGGACTTCGCCACCTGCGGTGTAGGTTAAAAACTCGAGTTCGTCGAGATATTCGTCTGACTTGTCTTCGTCTTGGTATTGGTTGATGATACCAATAAGAACTGCTGTTTCGTATTCGGTTTTTTTGGGTTCAAGCATAGATTATAATCTGTTGCAAAGGTAAAGATTTATCGCTGATTATGGTTTTGTTATTCAATTTGCTGAATATCTTTTTAAATATGTTATTAATAACTAATTTTTTAAGATTTATTGTTGATAGAGTTTTGATTTATAGGGTTTGAACTTGTAAAATTTTCTATATTTGTGCTATGATAAATATAGTATTTTTTATTAGCGGTAGTGAGATTGCCGTGGTTTTTTTTATTGTGTTGTTGATATTTGGTGCTGACAAAGTTCCTGAAATTGCAAGAACTTTGGGCAAAACCATAAAATCAATACGCGAGGCTACTGATGATATAAAATATGAAATTACAAAAGAATCTTATAAAGTCAAAGATACGGGAGTTGACTTAAAAAATGAAGTCAAACAGCAAGCCAAATCTCTTGAAAAAGAAGGACAATCTTTAAAAGAAGATATTGAAGAAAAAATTGGACCAATCAAAAGACAATTTTAAGACCTTGAGACTTTTACCCTTAGTTTTATGCCTTTTAGCGAGCCCATGTGCTGTATCAATTCTCAAAATAATTTAGCTTTTTTACAAACAAACCCTATCAAAACCACCGATAGCATTCATTTAATTTTAAGGGATTTTAGAGGTCAAATAATTGATTATAAAATTAAAGACGACAAACTCAAAAACCATTGCGTTAAAGCTATAGAATCTGAAACAAGTTCAGATTGACAAGTTTGGGTTCAGATTGACAAGTTTGGGTTCAGATTGACAAGTTTTGGTCTAGGTTGACAAGTTTTGGTCTAGGTTGACAAAATTGGGTTAAGATTGATAAGATAGAGTGAAACTGGCAAAACAACTATTTTTTATTTTATAGGCTTGAAAAATTTCAATTCATCTTCAACTATTCGTTCAGATTTGATCAGTTGACCTTTAAAAATCGGTGATTTTGTGCCGAGTTTGAGTTGTTTTGGACTTTTGAAAACACGAGCTTCGTCCCATAAATCGGCGTTTATAAATTCCTGTAGCGTAACTCGTCCGCCTTCTACGAGCAGAGACTGGATGTTTCTTTTGTGAAGTTCGTTTAAGAGTTGAGGTAATATCGGTTGTTTAAAATCTATCTGACAAAATGTTGTGGTCTTAAAGTCTGATTCTTGACGACTTGTAAACACTAATGTTTGAGCTTCGTTAGAAAATATTTTGGAAGTTTTAGGAATTTTTAAATTTTTATCAATGACGATTCTCATTGGGTTTTGACCTTTCCACAGTCTTGTGGTCAAGGCTGGGTTGTCCATTAAAGCAGTATGCGTACCGACTAAAATAGCTTGCTCTTGGCTACGCCACTGGTGAACACGTTGTTTGGAATACGAATTGGTCAGCCAAACAGGATCTTGATGTTGGTCTTTACCATATTCAAATGGACTTAAAAACCCATCTTGAGACTCGGCCCACTTGAGAATAATATAAGGGCGTGTGTGTGTGTGAAACGTGATAAAGCGTTTGTTAAGGTCTAAACATTCATCTTCCAAAACGCCCAAAATCACTTCGCAACCCTTAGCCATTAATTTTTGAATGCCCTTGCCTTTCACTTTTGCAAAGGGATCAATACTGCCGATTACTATTTTTTTAAAGCCTTTGTCTATGATTAAATCTGCACAAGGCGGCGTTTTACCGTAGTGACTGCAAGGCTCTAAACTAACGTATAAGGTGGCGTGCTTTATAAGGCTTTGGTATTTAATTTGGTTGATAGCATTAACTTCGGCATGGGCTTGACCTGCACGTTGATGCCAACCTTCGGCAATGATTTTGTCTTTATGCACAATTACGCAGCCCACCATTGGGTTTGGATAGGTTTGACCTAATCCATTTTTGGCCAAATCTAAACAGCGTTTCATATATTTTTCGTGTATATTCACATCGCAAAAATAAGGTTTTTCGTATGAGTCAACGCATTGCAATTAGACCGATTCAAAAAAAAGATAATCAAGCCACTGCAGAAATGATTCGTTATGTTCTCATCGAGCAAAACGCTCCAAAAACGGGCACGGCTTATGAAGACAAAGCACTTGATGATTTGTATGAAACTTACAAAGACGAACGTGCGGTTTACTATATTTTGACTGAAAATGATGAAATCATTGGCGGTGCTGGCATTCAGGCTTTGGATGATGATGACAGTATCTGCGAACTACAAAAAATGTATTTTCATCCCAAAGCCCGTGGTAGAGGACTTGGACAGCAAATGATAGAACAGTGTTTGAGATTTGCAAAAAATCAAGGCTATAAATCTTGTTATATAGAAACTTTGCCGAGTATGAAAGCTGCACAAAAACGTTATCTTAGAAATGGGTTTGAGTATATTGATTACAGATTGGGACAAACCGGTCATCACGCTTGTACGGTTTGGATGTTGAAAGAATTGTAAATATGAATCTAAAAGAAACCCAAAAAAAGTTCCATAAAACCCTTTCAGAAATTTATCCTAAATCTGAAATCGACACGTTTTTTTATTGGATAGTTGAAGATGTTTTACAACTCAAACGTATTGATGTGAGTTTAAATCCTGATTTTGAAATCAATGAAAAGGATTTAAAAACGATTAAAAGTCAAATGAATCGTTTACAACAAAATGAACCGATTCAATATATCTTAGGACATACTGAATTTTACGGAATGCACTTTCAGGTTAATCCTAATGTTTTGATTCCACGACCTGAAACTGAAGATTTAGTTAACTGGATAGTTTCTGATTTAAAACATCAACCGAAAAAACACTTATTAGATATTGGCACAGGAAGTGGCTGCATTGCCATTGCTTTAAAAAAAGAATTGCCAAAATGTGAAATTTCAGCCTTTGATATTTCAGAAACTGCTCTTCAAATGGCTTCAGAAAACGCAAAACAAAATGAGGTAAAAATCAACTTTGTACAACAAGACATTTTAAAGCTTGACTCACTTCCAGAGGATGTTGATATTATGGTTTCAAATCCACCTTATGTCAGAGTTCTTGAAAAAGAACAGATGTGCGATAATGTCTTAAAATTTGAACCGCATCAAGCCTTGTTTGTCAAAAATAATGATGCTTTAGTGTTTTATAGAAAAATCATTGAGTTAGCTATAAATTCTTCAAAATGCAAAACGATTTATTTTGAAATCAATCAATATTTAAAAAAGGATTTGAAAAAATTGATACAGTCTTACGACATTAATAAAATCGAGTTTCGAAAAGATTTTAGAGGCAATGAGCGTATGCTAAAGCTTTTGATTGATTAGCTTTGAAATCTTAGAAATTGTTTTAATTTTATTTTAAAAGAAGAGGTATGAAAATTTATTTTGGGCTGTTGATTTTATTTACTCAAATATTTTGGGCTCAAAATGAGTTGCCACAAGATTATTTTCAAAAACCTATAGATATTCCTTTAGTTTTATCAGGTACCTTTGGTGAGTTGCGGTCTAACCATTTTCACGCTGGTTTAGATATTAAAACACAAGGGCACATTGGATTGGAAGTCAAAGCCAGTGCAGAAGGTTATATCAGCCGAATCAAGATACAGAGATTTGGTTATGGCAAGGCAATTTATATTACACATCCCAATGGTTATCAAACGGTTTACGCACATTTAAATAAATTTGCTCCAAATATTGAAAAATATGTCAAAGCTTACCAATACGATAAAGAAAGCTACGAAGTTCAGCTTTTTCCTTCGCCTGATAAATTACCCGTAAAAGCTCAAGAAGTGATTGCTTATAGTGGCAATACTGGCTCAAGTGGTGGTCCGCATTTGCACTTTGAAATCAGAGACAGCCAATCTAGACCAATGAATCCTTTTCTTTTTGGTTTTGAGGAAGTTAAAGACACAAAGCCACCGAAATTGAAAAATATTTATGCCTTTACCGCCTCTAAGGATGCCCATATTAATTTTAAACGTGGTCGCATAAAACTAAAACCTATAAGAGACCAAAACGGGAATTTCAAATTACCTGAAATTAAAGCTGCTGGCGATATTTATTTTGGCATAGAAGCCTATGACCAATTAGATTATGCTTTTAACAGAAATGGATATTATGAAGTTGATGTCAAACTCAATGGGTTACCTTTTTTTACGTCAACTTTCAACCGGTTTGCTTTCAGTGAATCCCGATATATCAATAGACTCATTGATTATGGTTATTATAAAGAATACAAACGCAAAATCCACAAGTTGAGAAGTTACGATTATCAACGTTTAGAAATTAATGGTAATCCTGTCAATAACGGTATTTTAAGAATTGAAGATACTTTAAATTATAAATACGATATTAAAATTAAAGATTTTAAAGGCAATACCACTCAAATTCATATACCGATAAGCTACGAACCTTTAAATGAAAACATAAAAGATAGTATTGCTAAAACCAATTATTTTGTCAAACACGACTACGCTTTTGCTTACGACAAAGGATTAGTAGATATTTATATTCCAAAACACGCTTTGTATAATGATACTTATTTGGATTTAGAAGTTGAAGGCGAAAGCGTAAAACTACACGATTACAGAACACCTGTTCATAAAGGTATAACGATTGGTTTTGATGTTTCTCAATATACGGATGAAGATAAACAACATTTATTTATAGGAAAAAAAATGCCTTGGGGGAAAATTTATTATGTGAATACCACCAAGAAAAAAAACCGCTTTACGGCTGGTGTTAAAGAATTTGGAGAATATATTCTAACAAAAGATACCACGCCACCTACAATAAAACCGCTCAATTTTCGTAATAAACAATGGTTGTCGAGGTTTCGCTATCTCAAATTAAAAATAGAAGATGATTTGACGGGGATTGATAGCTACAGAGCAACGGTGAATGGTAAGTTTATTTTGATGGAATACGATTACAAAACCAATACACTTGTGCACGATTTTAATGATGGCGTGGTCAACGAAACCGAAAATAATTTTAAGTTGGTAGTTACAGATAAAGTGGGAAATACTACTATATTTGAATCCAAGTTTTTTAGAAAAAATTAAAATCTATTTTTTGAACAAATACGTCTATTTTCTTTTAGTCAGCTTTTTGCTTACCTGTGGATATACACAAACCGCTTCTATCAAAGGTATAATTTTTGACGAAAACCAAAACCCATTGCCTTTTGCAAATATCACTTCGCAAAGCTCGGGAACGACATCAAATGAAAACGGATTTTACGAGCTAAGAATTCCTGCTAATCAAAAAGTAAAAGTGGTGATAAGTTATACAGGTTTTAAAACCATAACCGCTACAATTGAGTTAGGCGTGAACCAAAGTAGAGAATTGAATTTTGTTTTAAAAACCAATGTAGAACAAATAGGTGAAGTTAATATAACCAGCGATAAGCAAACACGAGTTGAAGGTATCGTCACGCTTGAGCCAGCAACGGTAAGACGTATTCCTGGTGCCAATCCTGGCGTTGAAAATTTACTAACATCTTTGCCAGGCGTGAGTTCAAACAATGAGTTGAGCACCCAATACAACGTTCGTGGTGGTAATTTTGATGAAAACTTAGTTTATGTCAATGATATTCAGGTATATCGTCCATTCTTGATTAGAAGTGGTCAACAAGAAGGTTTGAGTTTTGTCAATCCTGATATGGTGCGAAATATCAAATTTTCTGCTGGAGGTTTTAAAGCTCAATATGGCGATAAAATGTCATCGGTTTTAGACATCACTTACGAAAGACCAGTTGATTTTATGGCGAGTTTTGATGGTAGTTTTCTCGGCGGTTCGGCTATGGTTGGTGGCATTTCTAAAGACAAAAAACTGTCTGCTATTACAGGCATAAGATATCGAGACAATTCGCTTTTTGTCAATGCCAAAGATACCGAAGCCAATTTTAAACCGCGTTTTTTTGATGTGCAAAGCTATATCACCTATAAATTTAACGATAAATTTGAATTAGGATTTCTAGGCAATATCTCTATCAATAATTATGAATTTGAACCTTTTACACGACAAACTAATTTTGGAACACTTCAAGACCCAAGAGCTTTGTTGGTGTTTTACGAAGGTCAAGAAGATGATAAATACGAAACTTACTTCGGTGCTTTAAAAGCCACTTATGATGTGTCAGAAAATTATACGGCAAAATTTATTGCCTCAACCTATCACACCCAAGAGCAAGAACACTTTGATATTTTAGCTCAATACCGATTAGGCTCTGTAAATTCAAGTATTGGTGATGAAAACTTTGGCGATGTAGAATTTAGCCAAGGTGCTGGAAGCCAATTTAAACACGCCAGAAATGATTTGGATGCTCTAATTTTTAACTTTGATCACCAAGGCGATATCAAAATAGATGAACATTTAATCAAGTACGGCATAAAATTCACACACGAAGACATTAGAGACAGACTTCAAGAGTTTGAAGTTGTGGACTCGGCTGGTTTTAATGTCAGACCACCTTTGCCAGATTTTGCCAATGACCAGCCATACGCTCCTTTTGACGAACCGATAGAACCGTTTATTAGAATTCGGTCGTTCAATGATATGCAAATCAATCGGTTTACCAATTATTTGCAATGGAGCTATCAAAGTGAAATAGGCAATGCCAAAGCTTGGTATAATGTGGGAATTCGCTCTCATACGTGGAATGTGAGCGGTGATGATATTGAAAATAACACCCAAACGGTAGTCAGTCCACGTGCCCAATTTGCCATAAAACCCGATTGGGATAAAGACATGATTTTTAGAGTAGCAGCAGGATTGTATCATCAACCGCCGTTTTATCGGGAGTTGCGTCGTCCTGATGGAAGTGTAAACGAAAAGGTCAAAGCCCAAGAATCGTTTCATATTGTTGCAGGACACGATTATAGTTTTAAACTTTGGGACAGACCGTTTAAGCTTGTGTCTGAAGTCTATTACAAAAGCCTTACAGATGTCAACCGATTTACGGTAGAAAACGTAAGAATACGCTATCAAGCCAACAACAATGCTGAAGCCTATGCTTATGGGCTTGATATGCGACTGAATGGCGAATTTGTACCTGGCACAGAAAGCTGGTTCAGCTTTGGATATTTAAAGACTGAAGAAAAATTTGACGAACGCGGTTACATCGCTCGACCTACCGATCAACGTTTAAAATTCGCAGCTTTGTTTCAAGACTATATTCCCAACATCCCGAAAATGAAGCTGTATTTGAATTTGGTTTATAACACGGGTTTGCCAGGTGGTCAACCGCAATTTGAAGATCCTTTTGATTTTCAAAACCGTTTGCCCGATTATACACGAGTTGATGCTGGATTTTTCTACACTTTAAAAGAAGAAGGCGATGTTTTAAAAAAAGGGCATTGGCTAAATCCTTTTAAGCACTTAGAGGTTGGTTTTGAAATTTTTAATCTTTTTGACCGCTTAAATTCCATTACCAACACTTTTGTGAGAGATGCTGAAAGCAAAAATCAGTTTGCTATTCCCGATTTTTTAAGTCCACGGGTTTTTAATTTAAGGATTAGAGGGCGATTTTAATCGTTTGAAATAACTTTAATTTCTACCATTTTCATCAGGATACAATTTGTAAACTGGTGTGCTTTGCCAATAGTTTTTAGTTTCTATATCTAAAATAGTTAGAGGTCCTTTAAAAGCCGCAGCAGTATCAACATTTATTACATTTTGAGCTTGCATTGGCGTGAGTTGCCCATATCGATTTACTGGCGTGTGACCGATATAAATTTCTTTAAAGAGTTTGAAGCGTTTAGGATATTTCACATCATTTTTGCTCAAATTTCTATCAGTTGCTACAGCCGTTTCCCAAAGTGTTCTGTCCCAATATACCGTATTGTCATAATACTCATAATCTGGACCGTGCATATTGGCAAAACCTGCATGAACAAATAAACGATTTTGGTTATCAACGTGGTAAGTGGACAAATTTTTGATGAATTTCTGATGAATTTTTTTATGGGTTTCATCCAAATTTTTATAGGCTTCTAAAGTGCTTTTGCCACCGTGCATTAACCACTTTTCGTTTTCGGTTTGATGGATGAGCCAATCGAGTAGGAGTTCATCGTGATTGCCTTTAAGCATAATACAATTATGAGTTTGTTGAAGCGAAATCAAAAAATCTAAAGTCTTAGCACTATCGCTCCAACCGTCAACATAATCGCCTAGAAAAATGAGTTTGTCATCTTTTGTAACTTTTGCCTTTTCGAGAATTTCTTTTAAAGCTTTTAAAGCTCCGTGAATGTCTCCTATAACTAATGTTCTAGCCATAATTAATTGTATTTTATTTTTCTTAAAACCCGCATGGCTTCTTTGTATTTTCTATAAGCTTTACGACTTTTAGCTTTTAAAAAGGATTTAGCCGATTCTAATTTTTCAATGCTATTTTCAAAACCATTTAAATAACCTATCAAATAAACGGATGGCAAATATCGAAGTTCGATGGTTTCTTGTTTGTTCAGACCCTGATTTTTATTTAACTTTTTTAATAAATGATCGTTGGAATTCATATAATGGTGCAAGGTTTTTTGATCAAACTTTGGCGGTTGAAACACCAATTCGCTTTCAATATCGTAACTCATATTGTCTTTAAAGCGAATAGAAGTTTTTTCTAAAGGATAATAATAATACTCGCCTTGTAAACCGAGATGAATGTATTCTAAAATCTTAAACTCGTTTTCACTGATTTCAATTTCAACTTCATCTTGGTCGGAATAAAACAACTTGACTTGCTCGTTAATCAACTCTATATTGACTCTTGAGTAGTAGGTTTTGTTGTTGACTTTTTGTGTTTTTCCAGCCCAACACAACACAAAATATTCTTTAAACACTTTATAAGTTGGATTGAAATCTTTGCTGTTTTGCATAAATTCAAATACACTGTCTAAAGTCATTTTGATATTGTTCTGAGAGTGGTTTTCAATAGCTTTGACCATTTCAGAATTGATGTCTTTAATTTCGATATCAAAAACTTTGGGTTTGCTGATGCTTCCTTCGCGCATAAAAACTGAACCACCATAATATTTCCAAATATTGCGTCTCAAGGCACAAATGCTGTCGTCGTTACGCGGTCTAATGCTTACCAAGCCTACAACTTTGTCAGCAGGCAAATGTGGGAAAGGAATATTTTCATAATTTACCAGTGGTGGATTATCCAAGTAAGCATTAATCAGATTTTGAATTTTAGAGTCGTCAAAAAAATCTACACCAACAATACTGTTATCATCGTCTTTTACGCCAATAACAAGATAAGAGTTGTTTTTGGGGTTGGAATTACTCATGGCACAAACGTGTTTTAAAAACTTAGCTTTGCCTTCACGATTGCTAAAATCGAGTTTGAGTTTTTTATCATAAAAACTATTTTCATCATTATGCGCCAACAGGTTTTTAATCAAAAGTCGTTTGTTAATCATATTCTCATCCCAATTGTTCAAATTTAAGGGTTTTGAATTATAAAAACATACTTTTGTTTTTTATATGATTGTAAAAGTTTTTATCGGATACAGGCATATTGTTTTGATTTCTTTTATATTTTAACACTATCATAACATAAATTAACATATTTTTTGTAAATTTGGTTTTATGAAAGATTATTACACAGTTGGCAGTTGGCAGTTGGCAGTTGGCTTTCGGCTTTGTTCAGCACAAGGCATTGGCTAAATTCTGATTGGATTTTTGGGTTTACTTAGGTTATAAAGTTGATGACATCGAAAACTTAAAAACTTAATTAAAAACCTAAAAATTAAACCCAATTATGAAATTTTATAAATTAATAAAAGCCCTTATTTTTTGTTTAGGGTTAGTTTTTGTGATAAGTTGTGAGGATGATTTCTATAAAGAAGCACCTAATTTTCAGAACATAATTACACTTAAAGGAGATAAAAATACCTTTAAAAAATTAGTATCAAAGTCACAGCAAAAAAAGATTTTAAAACCTTTTAAAAATAACATTAAGTCAAAATCTACTGCACTATATAATCAAGAGTATGATATTTATATTGACACTTCTACAGTTCAAAAAATAAGTTCAGACTACTTTGAAAGTTATACATTTAAAGTGAGTAGATCTAATGCAATTGCCCAAGATTCTATCGAAAACTATGTAGTTAGCTATTTTGCAGACAGCACTTACTATAGTTTCATAATTAAATATGGTGTAAGTATAAATGACCCTAATTTAAGTTATAATGCAGATTTGAGTAGTATTGAAATTGTAGATGGTGATAATCTAGTAGACACTAAAACCAGCTGTATGCCAGAGTTTATAGAAGTTGTAGATTATGTTACAACATGTGTTGATTTTGATTGTGCTTCTGGTCAACACTCCGGAGCTGAACAGAGTAGTGCATGTGATTACGAAGAACCTAACGGTCCTTCAACCCAATGTATTTCAGAATGGGTAGTGGTGGATTGCATGGGTGGTTACAAGCCACCCGACGGTACTCAAACTGACCCTCCAACACCACCAATTGGAGGTGGTTCTTCAACAAATAATGATAATGAAGATACTGAGGAAAATAATACACCTTTAGTGCCTTTAGACGATACTTTAGGAACCATAAAAGAATGTGATAAAATTTTTGATTTTTTATCAGATGAAGAAAATGAAGATTTTAAAGATAAATTGTTAGAACTAGCTAATCCTGATAATTTTAATGAAAATTTAGATATTGAATTTGAAAAATCTATAGCTAAATATAAAAATAATAGTACTTTAGATGAAAGAGAGGGTGATGATAATCAGGCATCTGTAGAGATTGATAAAAACCCTCAAAATAATTATGTTGCCTTAGCACATACGCACCCTAATGATACAGAAGGTACCTATTCTATATTTTCCTTAGCAGATTTAGAAGCAATTGCACTTATAGACAAAGAGAACAATATCGATATTAATAATTTTGTTTCTTTTTTAATAACAAAGAAAGGAAATGAAGTTAAGCATTATGCTTTTACTATACACAGTAAATCAAAATTTAGAGACTTTTTTTATTATCTAATTAATGAAAAAGACTTTGATATAAACACAGCTAGTAGCGATGAAAAAGATAAATACAGGGAATCTGCAAAAAATTATTTTGATCTCACAAAAATATATTTCACTGGTGATGATCCTTTAATAAAATCGAGCGAAACAAATTCAGAATTAATTTTACAACGATTTTCGCTTTTTATGAGTAGAGGCGATTTAGGCATTACACTATTTGAAACAAATGAAAATTTTGATACATTCACTAAAGTAAATTTTGATAATTCTCAAAGCGATAACCTTAAAAGAACAAATTGTAACAACTAAAAAACAAAACCATGAAAACCATAAAACATATATTATTAAACATAAGTCTTTTACTTACAGTAGGTATGCACTCCCAAACAACTCCTATGGATTTGTTTACAGGAACTTGGGAATATCAAGAAAACAATGAAGTTTTTAGAGTAATATTATGGGAATACAATGAAGCTCCCGATGTAATTGTAGGTCATTTTGAAAAGTTTGTCGTAGATGATAATGGCATTATACAAAACTATATATATGCCTCAGAAAAAGGAAAAATACCAGGCGACAGTAAAGGATGGATTCCCTTTGCTATTTATGCGGGTGTTTCAACAGATTTTATAAAAGGTATTTTTAAAGACAATACGATTAACCCTAATTTGTACGATAGAATAAAAACGGGTGAAGTGAAAATTGAAATTTTATCCAATAATCAGCTTACCAATACCGTTACTGCCCGATGGACTGTTAAAGTAAGGGTTGGTGATCATCTTACTTTTAGTTCTGTTTCGCCAGATTTTAATGTACCTACGGATATTATTTTAACTAAGGTATCCGACTAACATAAATCAACCACCCTCTACAACCCCAAGTAGAGGGTGGTTTAAAAAAAAGTTAATGAACCTAAACTCAAAAATTTTAATATTCAGTACCAGTTTAATAATTTCAAATGCTCTTTACTCCCACTAACTCCTATGGATTTGTTTACTGGAACTTGGGAATATCAAGAAAACAATGAAGTTTTTAGAGTAATATTATGGGAAAGTGATATTGTAGATAACTTTATTCAAGGTCATTTTGAGAAATTTGTAATAGATGATAATGGCATTATACAAAACTATATATATGCCTCTGAAAAAGGAAAAATTCCTGGCGATAATAAAGGATGGGTTCCTAGCTCGATTAATGTTGAGGTCACGCCAACTTACCTTTCTGGTTACTTTGTTGACAATACGATAAACCCAAATTTGTACGATAGAATAAAAACAGGTCAAGTCAAAATTGAAATTATTTCTAATAATCAACTTACAAATACAGTTACTGCCCGATGGACAGTTCAGGAAAGTGAAGGGCGGCATCTTACTTTTAGTTCTGTTTCGCCAGATTTTAATGTACCTACGGATATTATTTTAACTAAGGTATCCGACTAACATAAATCAACCACCCTCTACAACCCCAAGTAGAGGGTGTTTTTTAAAAAAAGTATTATTTTTAAGTCATGAACAAAAACGTTTTAAAAATACTTATGTTTGTGTGTTTTACGATTCAAATTTTGAATTGTAAAGCTCAAGGTGATTTGATAGAAATGGCTGATAATACTGATTTGAATTATTATTTTTCAAATATCTCACAAGTCAACGTAAAAAACCATAGTCTTTTTTCAAGAGCAATGTTTGTAAATGTTTATACCGTAGATGACGCCAAAGCAACGCCAGAAAATTATTTTGATGGCTATGACGGCATTTTACATTTTACAAAGCCTTTTTATTTCTGTAAAACCAGACGGTGATTATTATTCGTGGAGTAAATTATTTAAAATAGAAGGTGTTTTAAATCCTGAAATTATAACAATAAACGAATTGAAATACCCTAAATTTGAAATAGTTATAAAGTTTGGAAATAAAAATGATAGAAGTTCAAAATCTTATTTTTTCAGTGAAGCATTTGATTAAAATTAAAGTCCCTCTACAATACTAGCAGATAGTGTTTTTTAAAAAAACATAATTTTTGTTGGCCTACTAGGGCTTCCCTCGGCTACGCTCGGGATAAACTTCTCGCCATATTATGCTTTAAACTCCATAAAAAAAACCTGAACTACCTTAGCAATTCAGGTTGATTTTTGTTGGCCTACTAGGGCTCGAACCTAGACTCTTCTGGACCAAAACCAGATGTGTTGCCAGTTACACCATAGGCCAAAATGGATTTGCAAATTTAAAACATTCTTTTGTTTACGCAAATCTTTACTGCCAATTTTATTTATCTTAATTTTGCGTGTTATGACATTTGATGATATCATCGGACAAGATCACCTGAAAAAACACCTTAAGGCCTGTTATTCTAACAACAGAATGCCACACGCTCAACTCTATGTTGGCGAAACGGGTTATGGCACTTTGCCTATGGCTTTGGCTTGTGCTAACTTAATTTTAAATTCTGATCCGTCCAGACAAACTTATTCATCGGTTTTACAACATCCTGATTTTCATATTGCAGTGCCTGTTAATAATAATAAAGGAAAGCCAAGTAAACCTACAACTTCTGACTTTATTAAACCTTGGTTGAATTTAGCAAAATCTAATCCGTAT
The DNA here is from genome assembly GCF_053628795.1 of Psychroflexus sp. MBR-150. Classification (NCBI taxonomy): domain Bacteria; kingdom Pseudomonadati; phylum Bacteroidota; class Flavobacteriia; order Flavobacteriales; family Flavobacteriaceae; genus Psychroflexus; species Psychroflexus sp. MBR-150. The sequence continues at coordinate 120,847 of NZ_JBRJHB010000001.1, read as the reverse complement.
ATGGATTTGAAAACTTGGTATGCTGAAATAGGTATTGAAAAGAAAAAAGGCTTGATGTCAGTTCACGAGGCTGATCGTATTGCAAATGAACTCGCTTTAAAACCACATTCTGGAGTGGCTAAAGTTATGGTCATTTGGTGTGCGGACAAGCTTAATACTCAAGCCGCTAACAAACTATTAAAACTCATTGAAGAACCACCAGAAAAGACGTTTTTGATTTTAACAACAGATAAAGAAGAACTTCTTTTAGATACTATAAAATCGAGGTGTCAACGTTTATATTTTCCACGATTAAGTCAAGAGGCTATTCGAGAAGCATTGGTTAATCGCTTATCTCTCGACTCATCTCAAGCCGATTTTGTGGCTCAACAAGCTGATGGCAATTTTTCAATAGCCTATAATTTAGCTCAAAATAATCAAGAAGAACTCGAGTTTGAACAATGGTTTATCGATTGGGTTCGATTGGCCTTTCAGGCAAAAAAGAATAAACAAGTTGTGATGAAATTGGTAGAATGGAGTCAAACTATTAGCGAAAATACGCGCGATAAACAAATTCGATTTTTAAAATATTGCTTGCATTTTTTTAGACAAGCTTTACTTCAAAATTATCAAGCAAACGACTTGGTTTATTTAAAAACTCAGACTAAATTTTCGTTAGATAAATTTGCCCCTTTTATTCACGGTAACAATATCGAACACATTTATACCACTATACAAGAAGCTATTTTTCATATTGATAGAAACGTCAATTCTAAAATGGTTATCACAGATACGTCTATAAAATTATCGCGGTTTATTCACATGAAAGCATAAAAAACCCAAGCAAAAACTCGGGCTTAATGATTATAAAGTGAATTTTAAACTTTACTGAACCGAATCATTTTTAGGTTCAGCTTCGGCAGATTCATCTGAACTTTCTTCTTTTACGCTATATTTTTCATTTAAAGCTTTAATTACTTTTTCTGTGATGTCTAAGTCTTCTTTGCCATATAAAATATTACCAGATTCGTTGGCACCATAGATATAAGTATAGCCATTTTTTTTGCCATAATCTTTGATAAAATCTTTTACCAAAGTCACTAATGAATCCATTTCAGCGTTTTTGCGTTGTTGAAATTGCTGATTATTCATTTGTTGTTGCTGACCTAAACGCTGTTGAATTTGCATAATTTTGTTATACAGTTTTTCTTCTTCCGTTTTAGACATTTGACCTTGTTTACTTTGGTATTCTTTTACCAAATCTTGATAACCGCTTTCGGCAACCATCGCATCGATTTTTGCTTTTAAAGCTTCTTCTTCTTGCGTGAATTGTTCTTCAGTTTGGGTAAGTTTGTCAAAACCTTCCATTATTTTGGTATTGTTTACGTAAGCGGTTTTGTTTTGTTGGCAACTATAAACGCCAACACTTAAAATGAATAGAATTGCTAATTTTTTCATATTTGATTTATTTTGGTGCGAATGTAAATGCGAATGTAAATAAGAATAAAAGATTGACCTAAAATTTTTACTATAAATATTATTTATTAAATTAAAGTTTTAAATATTCATAAACTATTAAAATTAAATTTGTTTTAAAGCGATTAAAGCCACTTCTTAAAAAATATGTATCAAATGTCGTTTAGGTTTGATGATGGTTTAAAAACGTAAATAATGGATGAATACTCTTTGTTGAACCAAGCTTTTAAGTTTGATAAACTTGCAACCCAAAAAGCAGTTAATAAATTACTCTTAGGTTGATATTGTGTTGATAACATAGACACATAAAAGGCATCAAAAAACATTCCTTTATCTTTTATACAATTAAAATTATGCTTAGAAAAAATAGACGTCATTCCTAACTTAGAAAAATGCCACAAATGCCGAGGCACATCCCAAGCGGCCCAATATTTATCGTAATATTGAGCATCATAGCTTTTGTGATTTGGTACAGCTATAAATAAAACGCCATTAGGTTTTAAAATTCTTCTGAGTTGTTTGACAGTTAATTCAAGATCAGGAATATGTTCAAGGCTATGCCATAATGTAATGACTTCAAAAGATTGGCCATCAAATTGCTCAAGATCATTTACTAAGTTGATTCCTTTTTTAGATAAATTTGACTGTAATTTTTTAGAAGGTTCAATGCTAAATTTTGTCCAAAGTGAATGATCAAAAGCATCCAAAAATTCTCCTGTTCCAGCACCAATATCCAAAATATTTCCTTGTTGATGATGTTTTAACACCATCTTTTTTTTCTTATCAATCATAAAAGATTTGACCTTTTGGTAAATTTTATCTTTAAATGATTTGGCTTGAGTTTGATGCGAAATATATTTGGGCGAATCGTAATATTTAGGTAAATCTTTTTTGGAAGGTTGCGGAAAAGTTTGAAGAATTCCCTTATGTTTTGAAGGTTTAACTTCAAAAGTTTCTTGACTTAAAAAATAATCTTTGATTTTCATACTAAAATGTTCCACGTGGAACTTATCGACCTAAATGCACTAATAACACTGAGATGTCGCTTGGGTTGACGCCACTAACTCTAGAAGCTTGAGAAATACTTTGAGGTTGTATTTGAGACAATTTTTCTCTGGCTTCATAAGACATCGATTTTAACTGAGAATAATCAAAATTTTGTGGTATTTTGATGTTTTCTAAACGATGTAGCTTATCGGCATTTAATTTTTCTTTTTCAATATAGCCTGCGTATTTGATCTGTATTTCGGTTTGTTCTTGCACGTCTTTATCAAGATTGTTTACTTTGATAAATGCATCAACTTTTTTGATTTGTTTTAAATCTGAAAGCGTAACATTTGGACGGGCAAAAATTTTAAACAATTTGCCTTGTTGGTCAACAGGATTTGAACCTTTTGATTCTAAAATCGGATTAATTTCAGAAGTTGTAACGCTGGTGTCTTTAAAAAACTGAACAAACTTTTTGGTTTTTTCTATCTTTTTATCGACTTGTTTCATTCTTTCTTCCGAAGCTAAGCCAAGACGATAGGAACGCTCTGTCAATCTGATATCAGCATTATCTTGACGTAAAAGCGTTCTATATTCAGCACGGGAAGTGAACATTCTGTAGGGTTCTTCAGTGCCTTTAGTGATTAAATCATCTATTAAAACTCCGATATAAGCTTCGTCTCTTCTAAGGATAAACGGGTCTTGAGCTTTGACTTTAAGAGCCGCATTTATTCCAGCCATTAAACCTTGCGAGCCTGCTTCTTCATAACCCGTTGTGCCATTGATTTGTCCAGCAAAATACAGTCCAGAAACTAATTTGGTTTCTAAAGAATGTTGTAGTTGAGTTGGTGGAAAATAATCGTATTCAATAGCATAACCCGGTCTGAAAAATTTGACGTTTTCAAAACCTTTGACTGATTTTAGAGCTTTGTATTGCACATCTTCAGGAAGAGAAGTTGAAAACCCATTCACGTAATATTCAATGGTTGTCCAACCTTCGGGCTCAATAAACATTTGATGACGATCTTTATCGGCAAAACGGTCTATTTTATCTTCTATACTTGGGCAATATCTTGGACCTATGCTTTGTATTCGTCCATTAAACATTGGTGAACGGTCAAAACCTTCTCTGAGTAAATCGTGAACTTCAGGAGAAGTATAGGTCATATAACAAGAACGCTGTTTGTTGATGGTTTTTACATTTTTAAGGAAAGAAAATTTACCAATATTGTCGTCTCCTGGTTGTTCAATCATTTTAGAAAAGTCTAAAGAACGACCATCAACTCTTGGTGGTGTTCCTGTTTTCATTCGACCAGCTTCAAAACCCAATTCTTCAAGCTCTGCTGTGATTCCAGTTGATGCTCGCTCACCTGCTCTACCGCCACCAAAATTTTTATCTCCAATATGAATTAGGCCATTTAAAAATGTTCCATTGGTGAGGACAACAGTTTTAGACCTAATTTCAAGTCCTAAAGAGGTTTTAACGCCTTGAATTTTATTGTTATTAACGATTAATCCAGAAACCATTTCTTGATAAAAATCAAGATTTGGTGTAGCTTCAAGTAATTCTCTCCAACGCTGTGAAAACATCATACGGTCAGATTGCACTCTTGGGCTCCACATGGCTGGTCCTTTAGAACGGTTAAGCATTTTGAATTGTATGGCAGATTCATCAGAAACAATTCCAGAATAACCGCCTAATGCATCAATCTCACGAATGATTTGGCCTTTAGCAATACCGCCCATAGCTGGATTACAAGACATTTGAGCAATGTTTTGTAAATTCATCGTGATCAACAAAGTAGAACAACCCATATTGGCAGCAGACGCAGCGGCTTCACTTCCAGCGTGTCCTGCTCCTACAACAATAACATCATATTCCGTATTAAACATTTCTTCAAGATTTTTTATGTTCCACGTGGAACATATTAAGTGCTTTTTCTTCTTCTGAACGCATTATCTGTTTTTGTTTCTCGTCTTTATCATTATAACCCATACAATGTAAAATACCGTGAACCATCACACGTTTGAGTTCGGTTTCAAAATCTACATTGTTTTGATTTGCATTTTCTTTTACTCTATCTATACTGATGGCGATATCTGCTGATATGGCATTTTGTATGGTATTATCAAAAGTGATGATATCTGTATAAAAATTATGATTTAAATGGGTATTATTGATTTTTAACAACTCATCATCAGTATAAAAGTTGTAGTTGATTTCAGTATATACAAAATCTTTTTTATAAATAAAATCTGAAAGCCAATTTTTAACCTCAATATCTAAAGCGAGATTGAATTTTTCTAAATGATTAAAGTTGATTTGTGCTTTCATCAAAATACTTTTTAATTAAGTTTTTGTATTTGTTTTGCAAAGGTAATTGTTGGCGATTTAATATTTCAAAACTTTCAAAATATTCTTTTGCTTTATCTAAAGGCTGTGAATTGACATTATTTTTATACTCCTTATAATTGGTAGTAGCTTGGCGTCTGTTGTCTTGACCTTGTTGTTGAGCCGCCTTTTCTAATTTTAATAATTGATGTTTGATATTTTGCATTTGTTTTAAAACATCAGATGAAAAACCTTGCATCAACATATCTTCTTCCAATTGGTCAAGACTGCGTTCAAGGTTTTGAGATTCAGATTCTAAACCCAATTCTTTAATTTTGTCTTCAAGTTGATTTCTTAAGTCTTGTTGTTGTTTATAGATTTCAAATATCTCAGCACTCATTTCTTCAGATAAACCATGTTGTTGACCGTTTTCTCCTTTGCCTTGTTGGTTTGAATTTCCACTTTTTCCCTCATTAGCATTTTGGCCTTGTTGACCTGAATGCTGACCACCTTGCTGTTGTCCGCCTTGCTGTTGACCTTGATTTCCATTTTGACCAGGTTTTTGACCAAGTTTTTGACCTTGACCTTTTTGACTCATTTGCTTTTGCAATTCTTCGTGTGATTGAATAATATCAGACAACTGAAAACCTTGCCCTTGCGATTCGCCTTGTTTTCCTTTTCCTGATTGGCCTTGACCTGAGCCTTGCATCTGCATTTGCAATTGATCTAAAGATAAATCAAGCATATTAGCTAATTCATTAGCGTTAACCATAACGTATTGTTGGCTTGTTGTGCCAAGACGCATCTCTGTTTCGGCTAATCGTTCTATAGATTTTTCTATATCAAACTGAATATCAGTAAGTTTTGACGTAATACTTTCTGAAATTATCGGGTTTCTTAAAGCGAGAGCAAACAAACTATCATCTATATGTTCAAAATTTTCTCGAAGTTGACCTTGACGTCGTAATTTTTTGGCAAAACTTGGATTGGTAGCATTGATAGCTTTAAAGTCATCCATCAAGGCTTCTTGTTCTTTAGAAAACGTGATTAGATTATCTAAAATTTGCTTGAGCATTTCAGCGTCTTCACTTTGTTGTTGAGCAGACATACTCATCATAGATTGCGACATTTGTTGAGCCATTTGTTGCATCTGTTCGCTGGCTTTTTTCTGCTGTTGATTGGCTTTTTGTTGCTGTTGTTGTTTTTGACTTTGAGAGCTTTCCTCAGATTCGCTTTTCTCTAAATTGTCTTGAGCTTCTTTTTGAGCTTGTTCCACCTGTTTTTCAGCTAATTCATCTCGCTCAATGGAAATCGGTGTTTTCAACTTTTCATTTTCTTTGTCAAGTTCGTCAAGTTGTTTTTGTAGATCATCAAATTCTTTGTTGAGTTGCTCTTGCTTTTCACTTTCCTTGTCGCTTTCTTGCTTTGAAAGTTCTTCTTGTTTTTCAGCCAATTTATTTAAGTCTTCGGCGAGTTTTTGAGTTTTTTGCTCTACGTAATATCGTTTGGTTAGTTCTAATAATTGTTCTAAACTTCTCTCCTGCTTTTTAGATGATTTTGAAAATTTATCGAGTTTTTCTTTAAGCTGTTCGTTGTCTAATTTATTTTGGTATTTTTCTAATTCTTTCAACAAATCTTCATTTTGTTGAAGCATTTTTTCGTTGTTTTTAATCCGCTCTTGAAGTGCCTTTTTTTCTTCATTGTTTTGTTCGGGTTGAAATTCGGAAAGCGATTTTTCTAAAGATTTCATATACTCTTTCATCATTTGGCGTTGCTGCTTTTGGCGTTCAATGAAGTTTGAAATCTTCTGTTTATCTGAATAGTTGAACTTTTGTTTTTCTTTTTGTAATTGTTCAATAGCCTTGAGGTCTTTCTTTTGTTTCTTTAAATTTTCTAAACCAGAATCTAAGCTATCTAAACTTCGATTTTGTTGGTTCAGCAAAGCATCATCAACTTCTGATTGGGTTTTTTGGCGATAGCCAAACACCTGAGATTGACTTGATTTTGAACCGTTAACCGCATCATTATCAAAAACTTGAAAGTAATATTGATACGATGTTCCTTCTTTTAAATCAAGGTTTTCATTTGGAAATACATAGAAAAATTGTTCGTAAGTTAAAGGTTTTATAGGAATGTCAACTTTAAACGTCTCCTTAGGATTATCAGATTCGTAATATACTAATTGACTGCGTTTTAAGCCATAATCATCTGTCAAATTAACTTGGTAATAAAAGGTTTTTTGGCTGATAGAATCCGCTTTTTGTTGAACACTAATTTTAGGAAATTGATCTTTGATGACCTTGATTTTATAGGAAAGCATTTCGTAATCTTTAAGGTTTTGATTTGAAGTTGAAATGCTGTAATCTAAGTTTTTAGTGATTTTTTTATTGAATAGAAAAAGATTGTTTTGATTTTGAAATGTATCAATTTGAGATTCGCTTAAAAACTTAACGTGGTTTGTAGTTTGTGTTTTTAATTGCCACTCTATTTTAGTGCCTTCGGGAATATTGACACTGCCTTGACCTTGAATGATTTTGTTTTGGTTTTGCGTATAGTTTGGATAATCTAAAAGCATTTTAAAGTCTAAAATTTTAGGCACTTTAATAACCTCAATTTGGTAGTTTTTGGACTTAATACCGTTGGCTGAAAAGTTAAAATTTAGATCATCATTAATTTGATTGAATTGATATTCAAATTGTCCATCGCCAATGGGTTTTAAGAAATAAGATTGGTTATTAATATTGATTTTAGCTTGATTGGGCAAAACTTCTCCAGCGGTTGTAACTTTAAGCTTTAAGCTTTCGCCTTCTTCTACTTTTAGACTTGAGTTATTGAGTTGAAAATAAAACGGTGCTGGCGGTTCGTAATAGGTTTGGTAATTCACGACACGTTTATAAGAATCAGTAAAAAAATCGATTTTCCCAAAAGCAATCACAATGATGATAATGCTTATAGGAATAATGGCGAATTTCAAATACTTGAGATTTGAAGTGAGGTCGATTGCCAATTGAAAAGGAACAGGTTTTAAGTCTTTAGCTTTTTGCTCTATACCAGCAATAACCAACTCATCATGTGCACCTTGAGCTTTAAGTTGAAGCAAGTTGGTCAGCTTATCACTCACTTCAGGAAAATGTTTGCCGATTTGATTAGAAGCGTCGCTATAGTCAATGCCTTTAAACCAACGCATCAGTTTGGCGATAGGCCAAAAAATAAATTTAGCAAACAATACCGATGAAAACAAAACAAAACTCCAAAATAAAATCGCTCGCCCCGTTGAACTTAGCCATAATACATATTCCAGTGCGGTTGTGATGATAAAGTAGAGCAAGGTTGCAGAAAAGAACAATATCAGACCTTTTATCAATTCATTGATATAATACTTGCGTATATATTGATTGATTTTTTGTTCTATGGTTTTATAATTCTGCATTGCTATCGTTTCTTGAAACTCAAATGTAAGATTTATTTGGTAAGCTTGAAAAAGGTGTTGCTAAAGTTTAACCTTTTTAAGGGTTTCTTCTGCTTAGGGTTTTTAGGGTTTTAATATAGGGGTTCACTAATACGCTGTGATGATAGTGAACCCCTATATAGTTAGGAGCGATGAATGAAAACCCTAAGCAGAAGAAACCCTAACATACTCAAGTGCTAATTCTTTATTGATTAAACTTCCGTTTCTATTTTCATAATAATCTTTAGCTGAAGAATAATCCCAATCAGTTGTGGTTATGACTAAGCCCGCTTTATAAGGATTGTTATGAATATAATCAAAGCATATTTGTGGATATTGAGATTTTGGATGTTTGATATTTAAACTTTTTCCATAAATCGTATTCACTGAGTTTGGTGTTAATCCTTTGTGACAAGTAATACAAATGGCTTTGGTTTCTTGTCTGAATAAAGAACCCGAAGTGTTTTCTTGTTTATTAATAGCTCTGGTATATGACCTTAGTAAAATGCCAATAGAATCATTAAACGATCTTGACTTTTGTTGTGAATTTAGTAATTCAAGATGTTTAACATAAACCATTAAATGAAAGTGATTAGGCATCAAACACCAAGCTAAGACATCTGCATAGGGTTTAACGTAAATTTTAAGTTTTTTGACAAAGTAATAATAATTTTGTCTTGAAAAGAAAATGCGACGCCTATTATTACCTTGATTGTAAATGTGATATAAATGCCCTTTTTCAAATTGCATATTGAGTTAAAATGCTTGATTTACAGGGCTAAGATAATATTTTTTTACAATTAAGACTCCTATCAGCAACAATTAAGACTTCACTATCACTGCCTGTTAATTAAGACAACGCTGTGGATAATTAAGACTTCACTATAAACAGTGTGGTGATAGTGAAGTCTTAATTAGGTGGGCGGTGTGAGTGATAGTGAAGTCTTAATAGGGTGAAGTCTTAATTAGGTGGGCGGTGAGTGATAGTGAAGTCTTAATTAAGGGTTGCGTGGCGATACATCGCCACATGGGGAATACCATCTTCAAGATAGCCATCGCCTTGTTGTTGAAATCCGTGTTGTTGATAGAATGATTTCAAATGTTCTTGGGCTGAAAGTTTTATGGTTTGAGGCTTGAATTGTGTTGAAATAAAATCTATGCAAAAGGTCATTAATTTATGGCCTAAAGCTTGTCCACGATGTGTTTCTTTAACAATAATTCGCCCTATACTTAACTCTTCAAAATAGGTTTTAGGTGGTAAAATTCTCGCATAGGCGACTAAAGCTTTCTCATCATAAGCTAAAACATGAGTAGCTATTTGATCGTAACCGTCAATATCTTGATAGACACAATCTTGTTCAACAACAAAAACTTCTGAACGCAGTTGTAAAATGTCATAAAGCTGTTGTTTTTTTAATTCTAAAAAGCTGGAAGTTTGAAATATCATAACTTAATCTTGGACAATAATGTCTTTTGGGTCGGGTTTATTATATTCAGGTTGAATAGTCACGTGATTGATATTGTATTTGGAATTGAGTAAATCTTCTATTTCAATTAAAATATGATCAAATTCAGAGATTTTTAAATTGTTTTCAAAATCTAAATGAGCTTCGAGATGAACTTCATCTTCATTGAGTTGCCATACGTGAACGTGATGAAGTAAAGCCACGCCTTGAATCTTATTGACGTGCTCAACAATTTCTTCAACATCAGTTTCTTTTGGAGTAAACAACATCAAGACCCTATAAGATTTTACGAGTAAATCTATACTCACGACAATAAGATAAATGGCAATTGCTAAGGTAAGTAAACTGTCAATCCAAAAAAATTCATAATATTTCATTAGCAAACCGCCTATCAAAACAGCAACTGAGGCCAACATATCGGTCAACAAATGCAGATATGCCGAACGCATATTCATATTTTTACCGCTTTCTTTTTTAAGCAATAACACACTAAAGCCATTGCCTAGTATAGCAACTAAGGATAAGATAATAACTAAATCAGATTCGATCTCTTGTGGTGAAAAAAAACGCTCAATTGCTTCTATAATTAATATAATAGCTATTACCACTAAAGTAGCGGCATTAACAAATGCCGCTAAAATTTCGGCACGTTTATATCCAAAAGTGCGTTGTGTAGAAGCGTCTTTTGACGCAAATACAGAAGCAATATAGCTGATGATTAAGGAAACAACATCAGTAAAGTTGTGTAAAGCATCAGAAAGTAAGGCTAAACTACCACTAATTAAACCACCAATGACTTGTGCCACGGTAATCCCAATATTGAGAAAGATGGTAATCAGAATTTTTCTGGAATGCGAATTTTTAATATGATTGTGAAAATGATCCAAATTCTAATTTATAAACAAGCTATTTTTTCAACTCGTCTTTGGTGACGACCGCCATCAAATGGAGTATCGAGAAAAATATCTACAAATTTGATGGCTTGTTGAAGTGACACAAATCTTGCAGGAATGCTTAATATATTTGCATTATTATGCTGTCTAGCTAAGGCTACAATTTCATTATTCCAACATAAAGCGGAACGCACACCTTGATGTTTGTTGGCCGTCATGTTAGCACCGTTGCCACTGCCACAAATAACAATGCCAAATTGAGCTTTTTGGTTTTCAACATCTTCAGCAACAGGATGTACAAAATCTGGATAATCTACAGCATCTTCTTGATCTGTGCCGTGATTGATAATTTGATGACCATTTTCTTCTAAATGCTTAATAATGGCTTGTTTATACTCGGTTCCAGCGTGGTCATTACCAATTGAGATTTGCATAATATAATTTTAAACAAAATTACATAAACTCTGCAAATCTCTTATTGATAATTAGAAAATATATAAAGGAATTAACCTTGCATTAAAGAAGTAAGGCGTTGTTGTAGTTCTTTATTATTTTGAAGTAAAGCTGAAATCTTTTGAAAACGCTCAAGTGTTAAACCCGCGTCTTGAATTTTAGTCTCTAATTGCTTCTGAACTTCAGTTTGAATAGCTTCAACTGATTGCATAGCTAATTTATATTTTTTAAGCTCATCATCTGTAGCTTCAACTTTTTTGTTTGGATTTTGCTCCGCTTGGTTGATGAGATTAAAACGTTCTACGGTTAAATCTTCATCTTGAACAGCTTTTATCATTTTCTGTTGTGAAGATTGGTTCAACATTCTCACTTGCTGAAATGCATCTGCAAATTGTTTCAGTTCTTGGTCTGAAATGTCTTGATTTTGTGCAACGAACACTGTTGTGGTAAAGCACAAAATTAAACTTGTGATTGTTTTTAACATGAATCTATTTTTTAAAATTAATTTTCAAATAAAAGAAAAGTTGAAAAGAACTCACAAACTCAATTAGGTTTTAACAAAGACTTATAAGTTTAGATTTATAGAAATGATTTATTTAGTAAAAAAAGTGCAATCAAAGAGTAATATTTTTAATGATATTGACCTAAAATACTGTTTCTCTTAATGTTAACCTAAAGTTAAGGCATTGTTAATTAAATTTTGTAAATATTTGATTTTCAGTATTTAAGTAATTAACAATTCTGTTGATATGTTTTAAGCAGAAAATGAAAAATAGATTTGTTTTTTAGGAAAAAATATTCAGATAGATAAACCAATTTAGTAAGCAAATTTTTTATTCATTTTTTAAAACAAATTTATCAGCACAAAAAACAACTTTATAAACATAAAATTTAGGAGATGAAAATTCCTTTTTATTAAAAACTGAAGTTATAAACAGATGTTGATAAAATTGAATACAAATTGAAATTCAAAACTTTAAAATTCAAAAAGATGTTGATAACCATAAATGAAATTTTAAGAACTTAAAAATCAACTTTTACTTCAAAAAGTTATAACGCTTATTAACACACCATAATAAGCATCATTTTGTTTTAAAATTTTTAAATAAAATAAATGATATGGTATATAGTGTTGATAACTTCATTGTCATTTTTTTAGATTTTCTATTGAAAAAAATAACCACAATATGAAATTTAATATTATCGAAAGTCAGACAGTTGAACGGTTGTCAAACCAACTTCAAAGGCGAATCTGAGGCTTTAAAATCTTTTAAAATTTGCTTGGCTTCAACTTCGTCAGCTTGATGAACCATCAGTAAAATTCCATTGTTACCAATTGCATTCATAGGCATAATACTGGCAAATTGTTCATTTTTAAAAAAATACCGAATGTCAGCTTTGTCTAATAAAAGCTTTAGAATTACATATTCAAAAGTGTAAGAAAAACGTGCTATTGTGGTATAGGTTTGCAAAATATTTTATTTAAATATTACTTTTTAGTGTTATTTGTAAAAATACTATAAAATAGATGATCAAATTTAAGCTAATTACACTTTTACAACGCAATAGCTTCATCTAAATTATGATTTAAAAATAACCATTACTTATGTTTATCAAAAAATAAATACTAATTTTAACTAAAACTATTTTTATTGAACAGTTAGTTGAAATTTATAAAACAATGAACAGAATTTTAAAAAAGAGAAACAAAAGCGAAATTGGTCTATCACCTGATGCACTCATATTTAGGGGTCAAAAAAAACAAGAAGATGTTTTGCTTAGGCTTATTGATTTTGATCCTGAAAATTTAATAGAAAACAATCTGAAATCGGTTAAGGAAATCTCTGAATTTCAAAAACAAGACACCATCACTTGGCTAAACATTGATGGCTTGCACAATACTTCAATAATGCAAGAAATTTCAACATCATTCAACTTTGATACCTTAGTGATGGCAGAAGTTTTAAATACAGATGCCAGACCGAGAATTGTTGAATATGATAACTGCACCTTGATAACAATCAAGATGTTAAGACTGAATGAGACCAGCAATAGAATTATTGTAGAAAACTTGAGTTTGATTCTCACCAAAACCGTTTTAATTTCATTTCAAGAGCAAAAAGGCGATGTGTTTGAACCTGTAAGAGAACGGATAAGAAAGCAAAAAAAACGAATTCGCAATGGTGGCATCGATTATTTAACCTATGCTTTATTAGATATTGTTATTGATAATTACCTATATGTAATTGGTATTTTAGGCGAAAAAATTGAAACCTTAGAAGAAAATCTTTTAATCGACCCTAATCAAGATGTTGTTAACGAAATCAACAATTATAAAAGAGAATTAAATTTTTTAAGAAAAAGCATCAAACCTGCTAAAGAAATGATTTTTTCATTAGCTAAAACCGATTCTGACTTTATCTCAGAAAGCACTTATGTTCATTTTAAAGAACTTGAAGATAATATTAGTCAAGCCAACGATGCTTCGGACAATTACCGAGAAATTCTGTCAGACCAGCTAAACATCTATCACACCACAATCAGCAGTAAACTGAATGATATCATGAAATTTCTCACGGTGTTTTCAGTCATTTTTATTCCTTTAACCTTTATAGCAGGTATATACGGCACTAACTTTGAAAATATCCCTGAGCTTTCATATAAATATAGCTATTTTATAATGTGGTTCATAATGATAGTTATTGTCATAGGTATGCTTTTATTTTTTAAAAAGAAAAAATGGCTTTAAATTAAGCAACATCAATTTTTATAAACACATTTTAAATCCATCGATTAATGAACATAGATTTTCAAGACATATTTAGTGATTTTTTCTATAAAATAAGCCTTCTATTACCAAATATAATAAGTGCAATAGTGGTTTTAATTATAGCAATTATAGCAGGAAAAGTCGTTTTTAAAATAATTGAGAAAGCCACAAATAAAAAATGGAAGGACAGTATAATTTCAAGTTTTTTAGCACAAATAATAAAATGGACATTCTATCTTTTTGGGGTCGTAATAGCTTTAAATTTTTTAGGTTTTACAGGCATAGCAAACACATTATTTGCTGGAGCAGGCGTGAGTGCTATCGTGATAGGTTTTGCTTTTAAAGATATTGGAGAAAATTTTTTGTCAGGAATTATCTTAGCTTTAAAAAGACCTTTTGAAATTGGTGATATCATCGAAATTCAAGGTGACAAAGGCACGGTAAAAGCCCTTGATTTAAGACTCACACATATCAGAAATCCAGAAGGAAAAGACATTTACATTCCCAATTCAACAATCATAAAAAACACACTTACCAATTACACAAAAGATGGGTTGTTAAGAATTAATTTTATGATAGGTATTGCACCAGAATGCGATATTGAAAAAACGAGAAAACTCATTTTAGATTACCTAAAAACAAATAAAAATATTTTAAAAAATCCAGAGCATAATGTAGTTGTTCAAGAATTAGGAGAATACACAACAGATATTCAAGTTTTCTTTTGGATAAATATTCTCTCAGTTAAAAATTTACCCGATGAATATTTAGGTCATAGCATCAGGAGTAAAGTGATAACAGACATCAAAACTATTTTAGATGAAAACAACATAGAAATGCCTTCTCAGGTTATTGAACATAAAATGTATAGACAGAATAAAATTCTAATTGAAGATAATTAACGTAAGTTTGATTTATTGAAGTCTGTAAATCAGATGATTACATATTTTGTAAGCAAATTTTGTCATTTCGAACGAAGAATAAGGAGAAATCTCACCCTACTGAGATGTCTCGTCGCTCATGCTTCGCTCTATCGATATGACAAATGATTAAATATCTGTATTTTATATGAATTTATATCAAACTCACGTTAATTAAATTGAGCGATATGAACCAAGCACTCTAACTTATACACAACAGAAAACTAAAGCGACTGCTCAATCAAAATCTCTAAGTAAATCCAAGTCGCAATTACCCCAACAATAAAAATTGAGACAAACCACAAGATTATTTTTAGAGATTTAGACATAAAATAGAAGTTATTTAGATTACAAATTTAACATTTATTTAAGTGTTTGACAAATATTTTGAGTGTTCAAAGTTTACCAAATCGTTAAGAAAATAAAACAACATTTGTAGCTCTTAACAAATTATTACACACATATTTATAATTTCTTAGTTTATAAAACGTAAATTTGACCGATTTTAATATTTTTATGCAAAAACAAAAACACCACAAAAGCAATAAACCTTCGGAAAAATTCTCTCAAAAAATCCTTAATATCCTTAGAAAACAACCTACTAAAGGATTTAAATTTCCACAAATTGCTGAAAAACTCAACGCCAAAGACACCAAAACCCGAAATAGAATTATCAGGACTTTAGGTGAATTGACGGCAAAGAAAAAATTAGTGCAAACCCAATCTGGTCAATTTCAATTTAACGATACTTCAAATGTTTTTGAAGGTGTTGTCGATATGACCAATCGTGGTGATGCCTACATAAAAGTTGAAGATTTAGAAACTGATATTTACGTACCAGCCAAAAAACTCAACACCGCTTTTCACAAAGACATAGTAGAAGTTTATGTCGCCAACCTTAAGCCACACGGTAGAAAATCTGAAGGTGAAATCACTAAAATTATTGAACGCTTCAAAACCAAATTTGTCGGTAAAATAGAAATCAACGAACGTTTTGCATTTGTCATTGTGCAAGACCCTAAAATGTACACAGACTTTTTCATCGACAAATCAGATTACAACAACGCAAAAGATGGCGAATTAGTTGTTGTAGAAATGACCAAATGGCAAGACAACAAAGATTCCCCAAACGGAAAAGTGCTTGAAGTTCTCGGCACGCCAGGCGACCACAACACTGAAATGCACGCTATTCTGGCACAATATGATTTGCCAGAAGCATTTCCGAAAGAAGTTGAAAATTTTGCCAATCAACTCGATACTAACATTACACCAAAAGACATAAAATCGCGTCGAGATATGCGAGAGGTTTTAACCTTTACCATAGATCCCGCCACTGCCAAAGATTTTGACGATGCGTTGAGTTTTAGAACCTTAAAAAACGGCAATTACGAAGTTGGTATTCACATTGCTGATGTGTCGCATTATCTACAACCTGATACCATTCTTGATGAAGAAGCTTACAACCGTGCAACTTCCATTTATTTGGTTGACCGCGTTGTGCCGATGTTACCTGAAATATTATCAAACGATGCTTGTTCATTAAGACCAAATGAAGACAAATTAACCTTTTCAGCCGTTTTTGAATTAGGCAATAACGGACAAGTTATTCAACAATGGTTTGGAAGAACAGTCACGCATTCCGACCAAAGATTAGCCTACGAAGAAGCCCAATATATTTTAGATACCCAAGATACTACAGTTGATCAATCCGTGTCTTTGACTGGAAAATCCTATGAAGTTTCAGAAGACATAAAAGAAGCCATCCTAAAACTAAACACCTTAGCTGAACAAATGCGGAATCAGCGCTTTCAAAAAGGGGCAATTTCTTTTGATAAAGTAGAAGTTAATTTCAACCTAAGCGACGATAATGAACCAGAAAGCGTTTATTTTAAAACCTCAAAAGAAGCCAACAAACTCATAGAAGAGTTTATGCTTTTGGCCAACAAAAAAGTATCTGAATTTATAGGAAAACAGAAACCACCAAAAACCTTTGTTTACCGCTGTCACGCTGAACCAAGCGAAGATAGACTTGAAGCTTTGGATAAAATCATCAGCCAGTTTGGGTATAAATTAAATTATAAAAACCCAAAATCGTTGAGTCAGTCTATCAATAAACTCTTGAAAGATGTAGAAGGCAAAAACGAACAAAATTTGGTAGATACCTTGGCTATTCGCAGTATGAGTAAGGCATATTATTCTACGCAAAACATTGGTCATTACGGTTTGGCGTTTCCTTATTATTCTCACTTTACTTCGCCTATTCGCCGTTATCCTGACGTGATGGCACATCGTTTACTGCAACATTACCTCGATGGCAAATCCAGCCAAAGCGAAGCCCTTTACGAAGACAAATGTAAGCACTGCAGTGCGATGGAAAATTTATCGACCAACGCTGAGCGTGACTCTATCAAGTTTATGCAAGTCAAATTTATGCAAAAACACGAAGGCGAAATTTTTACAGGCGTGATTTCTGGCGTCACAGACTTCGGTATTTTTGTCGAACTTATCGAGAATAAATGCGAAGGCATGATTCGCCTTAAAGACTTACCAGGCGATTACTACACCTTTGACCCCGAAACCTACGAAGTGGTAGGTAAAAAAACAGGTCAAAGCTACCGCCTTGGTGATGAAATAGACGTGAAAGTCAAAAAAGCCGATTTAATAAAACGGAATTTAGATTTTGAGATGGTTTAAACCATAAATTAGTGCATAGTGATTTAGTTTTAATTGAATAAGATAAATCACTCTTCATCAATAAACATCTCCACAATATCTGTTTTAAACAAAATACTCAGCTTAATTGTTAAAACTAAACTTTACATAAAAATATTTTTTTTAGTAGAGTTTCTTTTTTATTAACTTGCTAAAAATTTTAAGATATGTCAAATACAATAAAGATTTGTGGATTATTAATATTATTCGTTTTCAGCTTTACAGCTTGTGACGATGAACCGCTTCCAGAAGATTTTGAATTAAACGAAAATATCCCTTTAGAAGGAGTTAATGTTGAAGAAAATGAATTGACTGGAGAATGGATGATGACAAGCCACAACTTTTCAGTATCTCAAACTGGTAATGTAACCTTTGATGGTCAAACTATACCTTTTAACCAGACAACTGAGGGAAATTATGTTGAGGGTGACTTAACTATTGTTTTTGAAGAAAATGGTGATTATATAACTTCTGGTACTGCGACTTATAACTTAACTGTGACTCAAGAAGGACTTCCACCACAAACAGAGGAAATTCAAGATAGCTTTGTACCAGAATCTGGTACGTGGTCAATCAGTAATGGTGTATTAACATTAACTAACAGTAATGGGGAAACACAATCTACTATCACGTCTTTTAATTCTCAACAAATGACAATGAGTCAAAACGAAACTTTACCTGGTTTTGATGAATTATTAGATTTAGACTTTAGTAGTATACCAGGCTTTGAAGATTTTCCTGATTTCAATTTCGATGTTGAAAATTCTGTTGATAGTGAAATGATTTTTACTAAAGTAGAATGATTAACATTTGTAAATTGATTTGATTGTAATAAAAATTTACTCTTCCATCGTATGATATACATTCTGCACATCATCGTCCTCTTCAATTTTTTCTAAAAGCTTTTCAACATCTTCAACTTGTTCAGGAGAGAGTGATTTTGTGACTTGTGGAATACGCTCAAACCCTGAGGATAAAATTTCTATATTTCTGGATTCAAGTTCGGATTGTATGGCTCCAAAACTTTCAAAAGGGGCGTAAATTAAAATACCGTCTTCATCTTCAAAGACTTCTTCTGCACCAAAATCTATCATTTCTAATTCGAGTTCTTCTACGTCAACTCCATCAGCATTGACTCTAAAATTGCAAGTATGGTCAAACATAAAAGACACAGAACCAGCAGTGCCTAAATTACCATCGCATTTATTAAAATAACTACGGATATTGGCTACTGTTCTCGTGTTGTTATCGGTAGCGGTTTCTATCAGAACAGCAATGCCGTGCGGAGCGTAACCTTCAAAAAGCACTTCTTTGTAATCACCTTGATTTTTGTCTGAAGCCCGTTTAATAGCCCGTTCAATATTATCTTTAGGCATATTGACCGACTTGGCATTTTGGATAACAGCTCGTAGTTTGGCGTTGGTGTCTGGATCTGGACCGCCTTCTTTTACAGCCATTACAATGTCTTTGCCTATACGTGTAAAGGCTTTGCTCATCGCTGCCCAACGCTTCATTTTTCTAGCTTTTCTAAACTCAAAAGCTCTTCCCATATGTTAAAAATTTTTGAGAGAATAATTCTTAGGCAAATATAATTCTAAATATTGTTTTTAACTCAAATTATTCACAAACCATAGCAAAACTGTGTTTTCGTCGGCTATTATGGAAGATTATGCTCTAATGTATAATTTGGGTTTAATATCAACTTGTTAGAAAAAGACTAAGAAGGTTAGATAAAATAGAATGATAAATTTCTCAATTAGTATAATCTGTTTTATGCCAAAGTAAAATTAAACCCCATATTTCCAACTACTGCCCTTGAGATAAAGAGCGGTTCTTAAAATATCTTTTTGACTGACAATGCCTATAATTTTATTGTTTTCAACCACAGGAAAACGTCGTCTTTTGGAAACTAAAAACTGATTTGCAGCATCAAATAAATTGATATCTGGCGACATAGTATCAACTTGTGTTGACATATATTTTTCTATGCTTGTATCTTCCATGGGCATATTGTAATAACGACTTTCAGAAATTTGCTTGATACAATCGCCTTCAGAAATTATGCCTATAACATGTCTATATTCATCCACAACAGGACCGCCAGAAATACGGTGTTTTATCAATTTTTCTACAACCTCTATCACGTTTTGATCCTTGGTGAAAAGAATCATGTTTTTTGACATACAATCTCTTACCGTTATCTTTTCTGCTTTGGCGTTGACTTCACCAATGTGATTACCTTGAAAACTCTTAATGCCCATAATACTTTAATTTGACAATAAATAAACAAAATATTTATGAATTATTAAAATATATAGATAAATATATTTCATTTTAACAATTTTATACAGAAAGTAAATAGTAAAAATTATGTGTCAAAATTTCGTAACCTAAGTATTTCTCAAACCCTCAAAGTCTTTATTTTTGATAAGATCTTCAACTTTAACCCAAACATTTCCTTTTTGATGAGATTCCACAGCTTTTTCTACAAAACTCATTCCTCTGACGCCGTCAATAATTGTCGGAAACTCGCCTTGGTTGTAAGGTTCTTTATTTATGGCTTTAGCAATGCCTTTATAAATGTTTCCCATAGCATCAAAAATGCCTTCTGGATGACCTGGTGGCAACTTGGTGCCGTCTAAAGAAACACCTGAGTTGTAACCGTGACCTGGCTTCAAAACTTGTAAAGGTTTTCTCTCTTCCATTAAATACAGAAAGTTAGGATTTTCTTGCTCCCATTTTAAACCTGCTTTGTCGCCATAAATTTTTATGATAAAACTGTTTTCTTCACCTGTAGCTATTTGGCTGGTACAAATCACGCCCTTAGCTTTATTATTGAGTCGCAATAAAACTGTAGCATCTACATCCATTTTATTGTCTGAATACACAAAATTGAGATCAGATAAAACAGATTCTATTTTAAGTCCGCTCACGTATTCCAACATGTCAAAAGCATGTGTACCAATATCGCCTAAGCAGCAACTAATGCCAGATTTTTCAGGATTTAAACGCCACGTTGAAGAGCGCTCAGCTTCACTGTGAATAATAGGGTTTATCCAACCTTGGTAATATTGTGCATCTATTTTTTGAACTTTACCTAAAACCCCATTTTTTATCATTTCACGCATTTGCCGAATCATAGGATAACCCGTATAGGTGTAGGTTACCGCAAAAATAAGTTCGCTATCTTTTAAAGTTTGATATAAAATTTTAGCTTCTTCAAAAGTTGTGGTCATAGGTTTTTCACAAATCACATGAAACCCATTTTCCAAAAGCTTTTTAGCCATACTAAAGTGCAGATAATTTGGCGTAAGCACAGACAGGACTTGCATACGCTCATTTTTTGGCAACTTTAATTCTTCTTCAATTAAGTTATCTAAATCATTATAAACTCTATGTGTTGATATACTAATAGATTTTGCAAACGCAAGACTTTTACTAATATCGGTATTAAAAACACCGCCAACAAGTTCGTATTTGTCGTACATTTTTGAAGCAACACGGTGCAAAATTCCAATAAGTGAATTTCCACCACCGCCGAGAAAGCCTAGTCTGATTTTATTGGACATAATTTAAGGTTAAAATCACAGTAAAAAGTTTTCTAAAGCTTATCAATTGATAGACTTAGCTGATTTTAGTAATAAATTTTTGATGGCTAAAATCCCTTCTTTTTCAGATAATCGATCGCCTTCATATTCAACACCAATATAGCCTGTATAACCAGATTCTTTAACTAATTTTATAATTCTAGGAAAATCTAATGTTGTTTCATTGCCGTTTTTATCAAAATCATAAGCTTTTGCACTTACAGCTTTAGCTTTGGTCAGCAACAGTTCTATACCCTGGTACTTGTCTGGATATTCTTCTATGCATTCGCCCCATTGTTCGCCATCTTTTCGTTTTACACACCAATTCCCAAAGTCGGGTAATGTACCACAATTATCCATATTAACTTTGTCAATGGCTTCTATAAGCAATGGTGCATCAGAAGACAACCATCCATGATTTTCACAAAGCACATTGATGTTTTTTGTTGCCGCATAAGTAGATAGTTTTTTGAGACCATCAACTACCGCAGGTAACCATTCTTTGGGATTATTAGTGCCAAAAGTATTCACTCGAATAGAATGACAACCTAATTTTTGTGCCGCATCTATCCACTTTTTGTGATTTTCTACAGCCTGATTTCTTTCATCAATGTTTGGGCTAGCTAAATCGCCTTCGCCATCAACCATAATTAGCACATTTTGCATGCCGTGTTTTTGACTCAGTGTGTTAAGTGAGTCAATAACGGTGTCAAATCCCAAATCTTCAATTTGTTGAGTGTAAATATGGTTGACATATTCTAAGCCTTCAAAACCCATCTCTTTTGCTATTTCAGCAAACTTGAATGGGTCAACACCATCATCGTTAAAAGTGCGGTGCAATGACCATTGAGCTAAAGATAACTTAAAAAATGTGGCTTCATTTTCTGTTTTAGTTACTGACTTGGTTTCATTTTCGGAAGGTTTTTTAGTCTCATTTTTACAGCTTACTGTAAATACTAAAAAACAAGAAATTACTAGGTTTAAAATTATTGATTTCATTAAAAAATGGATTTAATTAAAGTATTCTCAAAAGTGCAAAAAAAATCTGTATAATTAAAAAACAATGTAAAATATTGTATAGATTCGACTAATATTGTTTTTGCTTTAGTAAAAAATCAAACCTTATTTCAAATTTGTTTGATCATGTCATAGAAATCAAACTGACTCATTTTGGATTAATTGAGCTCAGGCTAATATGATATTGTTTTGTTAAGTTCCTGTAAAACTTTAAAAACTTTTATTGTTCTTAAAGTTTCCTAACTAAATTTGCGGCCATGAAAAAGAAAATAATTCAGAAAGCGATGAGTCTGTTTTTAGAATACGGTTTTAAGAGCGTGACTATGGATGAGATTTCGGAGCAACTCGGGATATCCAAAAAAACACTTTATGACCATTTTGACTCTAAAACTAACCTTGTTAAAGTTACAACAACTTATGTTTTTGATAATATTTCATCTACTATTGATAAATTAAGAGCTGAAAAATACGATCCAATCGAAGAAACTTTAGCCATAGAAAATCAAGTTATGCGTCATCTTAAAAATGAAAAGTCATCACCTCAATATCAACTTCAAAAATATTATCCGCAAATTTTTAAAACCCTCAAAAACAAAATTTGGCATAAGTATGACTATTGTATTGAAAATTTTAGACGTGGTATTAAAGAAGGATTCTACAGACCAAATATTGATATTGAAGTTATTTTTAGGTTATATTATTATGGAATGAATTTACTGAAAGATCAAAAGGTTTTTCCTGTTCAAGAATTTTCAAACCAAGACATACAAGATCATTTTTTAGAATATCACCTACGTGGAATTGTTTCTGAAAAAGGGCTAAATCGTTTAGAAGAATTACTCGCACAACAATCAAAATTATGAAATACATACTTTCTATAGCTTGTTTATTAACGAGTTTTTTGGCAAACTCTCAAGAACAAAATCTCTATAAGTTTTCTTTAGAAGAAGCCATAGAAAGAGCTCTTGATAGTAGCTACGTTTCTTTAAATGCAAAACGTGACCAAGCTAAAGCTCTAAAACAAAAATGGGAAACTACAGCCGATGGTTTGCCACAAATCAACGCCGCTGTTGACTATGAGTATAATCCTAAACTCATCGTTACACCGCTTCCCGCCGAAATCATCGGTGGTGAACCTGGCACAACAGTGCCTGTTAGTTTTGGTCAAAAACAAAATATGCGTGCTACAGCTTCGCTTAATCAATTAATTTTTGACGGTTCTTATATTGTTGCATTAAAAGCAGCCAAAACTTTTTTAGAGTATTCTAAAAATTCAAACGAAAAAACACGTCTGCAAGTTCGGCAAAACGTAGTGAGTGCTTACGCGAGTGCTTTGTTGGTAGAATCTAATGTCAATATCATTAAAAATAATGCTACAACCGCTAAAAAGAATTTAGACGAAACCCAAAAGATATTTGAAAACGGTTTAGCAGAGCAAGAAGAAGTCGAACAGCTACAAATCACTTATCAGCAAGTGAACAATCAGCTTAGAAATGCACAACGCAATTTAGACCTGTCTAAGCAAACCCTAAAAATGGTTTTGGGATTACCTGTCAATGCTGACATTGAGCTCACAGACGATTTACAAACCTTGGCTCAACAACAACTTGCAGACTTTGATTTGTTAGAATCTCAACTTCAACTCGAACAAAATGTTGATTACAAAATTGCTGATAATTTGGTTCAACAACGCACTTTAGAATGGCAACTCGAAAGGAGTAAAGCATTACCGACTTTATCAGCTTTTGCCAATTATGGCACAACCGCTTTTGGAGATGATTTTGTGTTTTTAGAGTCTGATACACAATGGTTTCAATTTTCAACGATTGGTGTCAGCCTAAACATTCCTATTTTTAGTTCTTTAAAACGAGCCAAACGCACACAGCGTGCCGAAATTGCTATGCTGCAAGCCAAAACAGATTTTAAACAATCGGTTGAACAGATCAAACTAAACTTTAACCAAGCTAAAAGCGATTATAAATTTGCTTTAGAAAATTATCAAACCGCTAAAGCCAACTTAAATTTAGCAGAACGCATTGAATACAAAAACATTATAAAATACAAAGAAGGCATCAGCACAAGTTTTGAATTACGTCAAGCACAATTACAACTTTACGATGCACAAAATCAATATTTACAATCTATGTTGCAACTTATCAATTCTAAAACCAGTTTAGAAACCATATTAAATGAACCAGATATTAATTGAGATTATGGTAAAGCGTATAAGATTTATGAGTTTAAAGGTCTGAAAAAATTAAAATTTTAACAGCAAGGGACGCCAAGAATACGCAAGTGACGCAAAGAAAATAAAGAATAAATATGTTTAAAACTAAAATCAACAAAACACTTGGCGAACCTTGCGAAACCATAGCGAGCCTTGCGGTAAAAACTTCACCTCAATTAACGTCGAGTTGTTTAGAATATTAATAAAAAATGATTTAAAATGACTGAAAACGAGATTTCTAAAATAGTATTTGATTCAGCTTTAAAGGTTCATAAAACCTTAGGACCAGGTCTTTTAGAAAGTGCTTATGAAGAGTGTTTGATTCACGAATTGAGAAAACATAAACTTAAAGTTGACAAACAAAAGCCATTGCCTTTAGTGTATGAAGATGTAAAATTAGAAGTAGGCTATCGGGTAGATGTTTTAATTGAAAATAAAGTGGTGATTGAGGTCAAGTCCGTAGAAGCCCTGAACGATGTCCATATGGCTCAGGTTATTACATATTTAAAATTATCTGACTGTAAATTAGGTATGCTTATAAATTTCAACGTTTCACTTATAAAAAATGGTATTAAAAGAGTAGTAAACAATCTATAGCGAACCTGGCGAGACCTTAGCGAACTTAGCGGTAAAATTTTAACCGCAAGGAACGCCAAGAATACGCAAGTGACGCAAGGAAAATAAAGAATAAATATGATTAAAATTAAAATCAACAAAACACTTGGCGAACCTTGCGAAACCATAGCGAGCCTTGCGGTAAAAAAAAACACCAAACTATGAAAAATATAATCAAAATAACATTCATCTCACTACTTCTAATTTCCTGTGGGAAAGAAAACTTAGAAAGTCGAGTGGATAAAGCATTAGAATCTAATGACCAAAAAGCTTTGACGGACTTAAAGAAAGAAATCAAAACCCAACAAGAGCAATTGAAAAGCTTAGAAGGTAAAATTCAAAAGGAATTGGCTTCTAAACAAGCCCATCAAACCAACTATACGTTGATCACTGCACGACAAATCAAAACAGACACGTTTAAGCATTTTTTCAATCTTCAAGGCAACGTCAAAACCGATCAAAACATTTTGATTTATCCAGAATACAGTGGTGAATTAGAAAAAATATTTGTCAAAGAAGGTGATGAAGTTAAAAAGGGGCAAGTTTTAGCCAAAATAGACGACGGTGGTTTACGCGATCAGATAAGCGAATTACAATCTCGTGTAGATTTAGCACAAACCACTTTTGAACGCCAAAAACGCCTTTGGCAAGACAGCATAGGGTCAGAAATTCAGTATTTACAAGCCAAAACTAACTTCGAATCTTCTCAAAACAGTTTAAAAAGCCTTCAAAAAAAATTGGATAAAACTGAGATTAAAGCCCCATTTAATGGCAAAATTGACGACATTATTACCGAAGAAGGTCAAGTTGTTTCTCCAGGTGGAATGGCGGTGTTTAGATTAGTTAACCTTTCCGAAATGTATATCGAAACCGAAGTTCCTGAAAACTATCTCAATGATATTTCTATCGGAACACCAGTTCAAGTTCGTTTAAATGCTATTGGCAAAACCTTTCAAGCTCAAATTGACCATATGGGTAGCTTTATCAATCCCAACAATCGAAAATTTAAGGTTAAAATCAATATTCCTAACAATATCAAAGGCGTAAAACCTAATCTGATTGCTAATGTTTTAATCAATGATTATCAGAACAACGAAGCAATTGTTGTATCTGAAAATATTTTGCAAGAAACGGCAGACGGCACTCAAATTTGTTTCAAAATAAAAATGGATAACGACAGCTTAGGTCAAGCCGTACGAATTCCACTTAAAACGGGAAAACACTATAATGGTCTAGTAGAAGTTTTAGAAGGTATTGCCGTTGGTGACATCATTGCTCAAGAAGGTGGGCGAAATCTAAGAGATAAAGAAAAGGTCAAAATCACACAATTAGAAGATTAAATTATGACAAAGTCAAAAATTGATAAAGAATTTAAAATATCCTCTTGGGCCATAGATAACAAAATGACGGTTTACGTCATTATGCTTATTATTTTGGTAGGTGGTATTATGGCTTATGTCAATATGCCAAGAGAAAATTTTCCTGAAGTTGTAGAAACCAAAATCTACGTCAACTCTATCAATCCTGGAAATTCGGCCAAAGACATCGAAAAATTTATTACAGAACCGCTCGAAGAAGAGTTCAATAATGTCAAAGGCGTAAAAGAAATAACCTCGACCACGCAGCAAGATTTCTCAATGGTTATTGTTGAATTTGAAGAAGATATCGAAGTAGAAACAGCCAAACAACTCATTAAGGATAAAGTAGATATCGTTAAATCTGAAACCACTTGGCCAACTTTAGATAATGGTGCCAAAGTTGAACCCAATGTTTTCGATTTGAATATATCTGAAGAAATGCCCATTTTAAATATCAATTTTACGGGTGATTATAAAAGTCAACAACTCAAAGATTTTGCAGAACATCTTCAAGACAAGATAGAATTATTGCCACAAATCAAAGAAGCCTCCATTCGTGGTGTTGATGAAAAAGAAGTTGAAGTAGCGGTTGACATCTATAAAATGACTGCATCTCAAGTCAGTTTTAATGATATTTTTAATGCTATACGATCCGAAAATAGTACCGTTTCAGGTGGAAACATCAAAAATGAAGGTTTGCAAAAAAGCATTCGTGTGATTGGTGAAATTTCAGAACCTTCAGAGCTTGAAGACATTGTTGTTAAAAAAGATGACGGTATTGTTTATTTAAAAGATGTTGCAGAAGTCAATTTTAAAGAAAAAGACCCAACTACTTTTGCCAGAGAATGGGGTAAACCCGTTGTTATGCTTGATGTGAAAAAGCGAGCAGGCAAAAATATGGTAGAAGCAGTAGATCAAATCAAAACCATTGTTGAACACGAAAAAGAAAATTATTACCCACAAAGTTTAGACATCACTTTATCAAATGACCAATCCATTAAAACCATCAATCAAGTCAACGATTTGGTCAACAACATAGTGTTTGGAGTTATTTTAGTGGTTTTGGTCTTGATGTTTTTTCTCGGCTTTAGAAACGCTCTTTTTGTCGGTGTGGCTATCCCTTTATCCATGTTGATGTCTTTGATAATTATATCTAGTTTAGGCTTTACGCTGAATACAATAGTTTTATTTGGTTTGGTCATGGGGCTTGGTATGTTGGTTGATAATGGTATAGTGGTTGTAGAAAATGTTTATAGCTTAATGAGTCAAGGCTATTCTCGTATTGAAGCTGCTAAACAAGGTATTGGCGAAATAGCTTTACCAATTATTGCATCTACGGCAACCACTCTTGCTGCATTTTTTCCGCTTGGACTTTGGCCAGGAACCATAGGAAAGTTTATTATTTATTTTCCTATTACACTTTCAATTGTTCTCGTGTCATCACTATTTGTGGCTTTACTCATCAACGCCATGCTAACGTCCAGGTTTATGAAAATCAAAGAGAAACAACTCACCAGACAAAAAACCATACGTTGGACTTTAATTTTGAGTGTTATTGGCACGTTGATTTTAACACTAGGAATATTTCAAGACTCACGTGTTTTGAGAGCTATCGGAAACTTAGCTTTACTTAGTGCTATAATATTGTGGCTGTTCAAGATGTTTTTAGTGAGAGCTATATTTTATTTTCAATTCGATTTTTTACAACGTCTTGAGAATTTTTATCAAAGACTATTAGCCACTTTTATTAAAGGAAGAAGAGCTTATCTTGTTTTTTTTGGTACACTTAGTTTGCTGATTATAGCTTTTTTAGTTTTAGCTATAGCAAAACCCCAAGTTTTGTTTTTTCCAGAAAATCAGCCCAACCAAACCATAGCCTATATTGAATATCCTGAAGGTACGGCGATTGAAAAAACCAATGCCATGACCAAACAGATAGAGCAACGCATTTATAATGTGATTAAAAAATATGAAGATGAAAATGGTTATAACTTTATGGTAGAATCTGCAGTGAGCCAAGTTGGCGTAGGTGCGGGCAATCCTCAAACTGATGGTGGTATAGTTAGTGAAATGCCACACAAAGGCAAAGTCACTTTATCAATGCGAGAATTCAAATTGAGACGTGGCGTAAAAAGTAGCCAAGTTTTGAGTGAAATACGCCAATCTGTTAAAGACTTTTCAGGTGTGGTTGTTACTGTAGAAAAAGACCAATTAGGACCACCACAAGGTTATGAAATCAATATAGAAATCAAAGGCGAAGACTATGAAGAAATGCTTAATGAAGCACAACAAATGCGACAATATATAGAAAATCAAGAAATTGCAGGCATTGAAGAACTCAAAATAGATATCAACAAGTCTAAACCCGAAATGGAAATTAGAGTTGACCGAGAAAAAGTTGGACAACTAGGAATTTCAACAGGACTGGTTGGACAAACTATCAGACAATCGGTCTTTGGTCAAGAAGCCTCAACCTATAAAGATGGCGATGATGATTATCAAATCAATGTGCGTTTTAATGATAAATATCGTTATGATGAAAGTGCTATTTTTAACCAACCCATCACGTTTAGAAACAACCGCGGGCAATTAAGACAAGTGCCGATTTCAAGTTTAATCAACGTCAAACCTACAGCGACTTTTAACGCCATAAAACGAAAAGACTTAAAACGGGTCATCACACTTTACTCTAATGTTTTGGAAGGTTATAATCCTACAGAAACGGTCAACCAAATCAAAACTGCTTTAGAATCAGGTTATCAAATTAAAGAAGGAATGAATTATGCTTTTACAGGTCAACAAGAAAAACAAGCTGAAAATTTAGCGTTTTTAATTAAAGCTTTATTGTTAGCTGTTGCAGGCATAGCAATAATTATGGTGGCTCAGTTCAACTCGATTTCAAAACCTTTGATTATCATTATGGCGGTGATTTTGAGCTTAATCGGTGTGTTGTTTGGTTTAGTTAGCTTTAAGATGGATTTTATTGTAGTTATGACTATGATGGGCGTGATTACTTTGGCGGGAATTGTTGTCAACAACGCCATTGTTTTGATTGATTATACCCAAATTTTAATCGACCGTAAAAAACAAGCATTAGGTCTTGAAAAAGATGATATCCTCAGCAAACACGATTATTTTGTGAGCATTGTCGCTGGTGGAAAATCTAGATTAAGACCAGTGTTACTAACCGCCATCACAACAGTTTTAGGTTTGATTCCCTTAGCTATCGGTTTAAACATCAACTTTTACACGCTAATCGCAGACCTTGACCCACAAATTTATATCGGTGGTGACAACGTTATTTTTTGGGGACCTTTGGCATGGACAGTTATTTTTGGATTGATTTTCGCCACTTTCTTAACTTTAATCGTTGTACCTGCGATGTTTTATTTGAATATTAGAGCGAAGCTGAGGTTCAGAAAAGGACGATAGAGATATTGTGATTCGAAAAAAAAAGGTTTAAACACTTACAAATCAACAAAATAATTTCGTTTTTGTTATGTAACATAATGATATTCAACACATTAAAGTGTTACTCTCTAATTAGGATTTCCTCAGAAAGTCAGAATTTAAAGTTATAGAATTACTAACACTATTCAAAGCTCATTTTAGCAAACATCTTAATTTAACGTGAGTTTGATTTAAGCTGACAATTTATTTTCAACAATTTCAAGCTTCTGTCGTTGGCATACCATTATTTTATCATTAGAGAGTTTTTCCTAAAATTTTGCCATAGGATGAAATTTATCAATGACATTTTTTAAATGCGTTTTGTCTAAATGTGTGTAAATTTCAGTCGTGATGATGCTTTCGTGCCCTAGCATTTGTTGAATGGCTCTTAAATCTGCCCCATTTTCTAGCAAGTGTGTGGCAAAAGAATGTCTAAACGTATGAGGACTGACGGTCTTTTGAAGGTTTATGGCTTTAGTCAGTTGTTTTATAATGGTAAAAACCATAGCTCTAGTTAAGCGTTTGCCCCGTCGATTGAGAAATAAAATATCTGTTTCGCCAGGTTTGGGTTCTTGATGAATGCGGACGTCATTTTTATAAAGGTTGATATATTTGATGGCACTTGAATTAATCGGCACAAAACGATCTTTTTGACCTTTGCCGTGGACTTTGATAAAGCCTTCGTCAAAAAATAAGTCTGATAATTTTAGATGGGTCAACTCACTCACACGTAGGCCACAGGCGTAAAGCGTTTCAATAATCGCACGGTTGCGTTCGCCTTGTGGATGTGTTAAGTCTATACTGCTGATAAGCTTGTCGATTTCTGCGGTGCTGAGCACTTCGGGTAATTTTTGACCAATTTTAGGCGATTCTATCAGTGCCATAGGATTGTCTGCTCTTTGGTTTTCAAAGATTAAATAATTAAAAAAGCGTTTTAATCCTGAAATTAATCGGGCTTGGCTTCGGGCATTAATGACTTTAGACATCGCATAAATAAAGGTTTTGAGTTCCTCTTCATTGATAGTTTCAGGTGAAGATTTTATATTAAACTCGTCGAGATACCTGATCAATTTTTTGATATCAAACTCGTAGTTGAGCACAGAATTTGCAGTCAAACCGCATTCTATTTTCAAATACATTTTAAAGTCGTCTAAAGCTTGGTGCCAGGTCATAAAAAATTGTTATCCAATATTGATATCCTTATTGAACGTTATGTATTGTCAATAAAGTCCTCATATGAATCTAACGGCAAAACATCTATCTTGTAATTATCCTCATCAACTTTTTCAATAATTACACTATCATAACCAATAACTTCTAACATTCTATATTTTACTAATTCATTTTCCTTTAATTGTAGAGCTTTTCTAAGTATCCACTCTCCTAAGCCTTTATTTGATGATGTCATTAAACCTTTTCCTTTGTTCAATACTTCTCCATCTATTTTAATCTTTGCAGTTTGACACATTTTAGCTTTATAAGTTTTGCCATTTGGTAAATGTAAATCAAAATATAATTTTTTATTTTTTAATATAGGGGGGAAAAAATTTGGAAACTTATGATGAATTATTGCTGGAACAGGAATATAAACTTCATTAAAATCTCTTTTTCTACCACGAGCATTCCACTGATTTAAGCCACTTCTCGGAAAAACAAATTTATCTCCATTATTATAACCATATAGTGGCAATACTACGTAATCGACACCAGGGACTTGTTTTTCTACTTCTAAATATTCATTTTCGTGTTTAAATAGTTTTAATATCAACTCGAAAGGGTCTTTTAATATATCTATATCTTTGAAGTAAGCATCCTTAGATATATAAAATCTTCTGTATAAAGTACTTTTTGATCGATTAAAAGAATACTCATTAATACCATCAGAAAATTTAATTCCTGCTTTAGTTTCCTTAATAAGTCTTATTCTATCTAAATCAATCTCAGCATAATCAGTATCAAATAAAACAAGTTGTTTGTTTTTTCTAGCAACAATATGATAAAGAGAGTCTTTAATATCATAAAGCCTATTTGCTAAAAGTATTCTTTCATTTCGAAATTCCGAAAGTTTATATGCTAATTCATCATTCTTAATATCTAATAATTCATTAGCCTTTGAGTTAAATTCAGCTATTTTTTCCAAACTGTTGTTGGATTGACAAGTAAATGTCTTGAGACCAATTCCTGTGTTTTTCATTTTAGCATCATATGCTGTATCTGATCTAGAAAGGTTTTCAGCGTTAAATGCCTTACAAAAAATATTTTCTGCAACTCTATAATTAATAAATGGAATTGAACTTTCACTGAACAAACCTGATAGTTTTGCAATAGCAGATAGTAAGGTGATGTAATTATTGAAATCTTTATTAGGAAATGATTTCATATCATAATACTTTCATAATTTCTTGACTAATCCTTTCAACTAAAGTAGTTGTTACTGAGTTTCCAGCTTGTTTGTAAAGTTTACTATTAGACAAATCAGGTAGGATAAATTTATCCACTTGATAGCCTTGAAAAGCAAAACATTCTTTTGGCGTAAGTTTTCTTATTCCAAAATCGTCTTTAATTAATGGAACATTATGACCACCTGTTCCCATATTCGCAGTTAAAGTTGGGCAAACTTGACTTTTGTTTTCTCTTACATAAACTCTTCGCCATTGGTAAACTGTATCTTTACTGGTCATTGTTTTTTCTAATTCTGGATAGTATTTATGATTATTTGGGTAGTAAAATTTATCATCTTTTTTATCTTTTTCTAAGATATTATGTATGGTTTTAGTGAGTTTAATTTGTTTTGGAAATTTGAATTTATTATAATCTTTAACTTGCTTAGGGTCAAAAGCTACTATAAAAATACGTTCTCTATTTTGTGGTATATTAGCGTGAGTCATTGAATTAAGCACCTCATAAAAAACTTTATACCCTAATTTTTTTTCTAATATTTCAAGTATTACCTTGAATGTTTTTCCTTTATCATGAGAAATCAGATTCTTTACATTTTCTAAAAAAACAACTTTTGGGTTATGCTTTTCTATGACTTGTTCAACATCAAAAAACAAAGTTCCTCTAGTATCTGAAAATCCTTTTCTGTATCCAGCTATAGAAAATGCCTGACAGGGGAAACCCGCACACAAAATATCAAATTTATGTGGGATAAACTCTTTTACCCTTTTTTTAGTAATATCACCAAAAGGAATATCACCAAAATTTTTATAATAAGTCTTTTGAGCGTTTTCATCCCATTCACTTGTATAAACACATTTTCCTCCAACATTTTGTAGTGCAATACGAAAACCTCCGACACCAGCAAATAAATCAATAAAACTGAAGTATGGTCTTTTTGGTGCTGGATAAGGTATATCTTCTGTATTATTGAATAATAAATACTGTAGAGCATCTTCTGCTACTTTATCAGATATTTTTTTGGTTGTAGATTTGCCTTCTAAAATTTCTTTTACATATTCAACAGCAGAATTTTTATAAGTGCTTGAGTGACCATTTTCTTGGTTTTGTAAAAAATGAGTAAATGAAGCTTGCTTGGTATTATCGGGATCGTATATATTAATCTTAAATTTCAGATTATCGACATTTTCAAAAGTAGTTGTCTTCTTCAACATTTTTTTTAAATCTTAGTTTTCATTGCAATATAAAAAAGTAATTTTTTAAAACTTAAATTCGAATGAAATTTAGCGTTTATATAAAGGTAATTACTTTTCCTCAGTTAAAAGTTCCGCAACAGTAAAAATACTGCCACCTACAAATATAACATCTTTGAGTTGAGCTTCTGATTTTGCACTTTCAAAGGCTTCTTCTAAAGTTAAAAAAAACTGCTTTTGTAAAGACGTATTTTGGAGTTCATCTTTTAAGTCTTCTACACGTTTGGCTCTTGGAATTTTTGGTGCTGAAAAATAATAAACGGCATCTTGTGGCAATATTTTTAAAATGCTTTTCACATCTTTATCATTCACAAAACCCATAACCATGTGTAAGGTTTTATAGTTTAAAGTTTGAAGTTGTTTGGCAACATATTTTATGCCTTCCAAATTATGAGCTGTGTCTGCTACACAAAGTGGATTTTGACTTAAAACCTGCCAACGTCCTTGAAAACCTGTGTTTTTTATGACATTGGATAAACCTTTAGCGATTTGTTCTTCTGAAATTTGCCAGCCTTGG
Organism: Psychroflexus sp. MBR-150; assembly: GCF_053628795.1. Taxonomy (NCBI): domain Bacteria; kingdom Pseudomonadati; phylum Bacteroidota; class Flavobacteriia; order Flavobacteriales; family Flavobacteriaceae; genus Psychroflexus; species Psychroflexus sp. MBR-150. Next base: position 86,987 of record NZ_JBRJHB010000001.1, on the reverse strand, counting down.
GTTTTTAAAATATCAATAGCCTTTAAAACCGTTTGTTGATTTTTAGTTTGATACAAACCTTTTAAATCAGACACAAACCTCTTAAAATTGTGGTCTTCTGCAAAATAAATTTCGGATGAAGTGCTTTGTGCCGTTTGCCTAAAAACGGGTTCGGTTTCAGGCTGCTTTTCGCCAATCACAACAGGGGTTTTTGGTTTGATGATGCCAGCTTTTTCTTTGGCGATTTGTTTCAAATTATCGCCGAGAAATTTGGTGTGATCTAAACCGATATTGGTGATGACAGCCAATTCGGGTTTAATGATATTGGTAGCGTCCAAACGACCGCCCATTCCTACTTCAATAATAGCTATGTCAACTTTTTTGTCTGCAAAGATTTGAAATGCCAAACCGACTGTCATTTCAAAAAAAGACAAATTTTCTTTTTCAAAAAATGCTTTGTGTTGGCTTATAAAATCAACAACATTTTCTTTTGAAATCATTTGTCCATTGACACGAATTCGTTCTCTAAAATCTTTTAAATGTGGTGACGTATAAAGCCCAACTTTATAACCCGATTCTTGCAAAACAGATGCCAGCATGTGGCTACATGAACCTTTGCCATTAGTACCACCAACGTGAATACTTTTGAATTTCTGTTCGGGATGATTCAAATGAGCAGAAAGTGCTTTGATGTTATGTAAGTCTTTGCGATAAGCAGCTTGTCCCACACGTTGATACATAGGAAGTTGAGAAAAAAGCCAGTTTATGGTTTCTGAATAGGTCAAGAGATGTTTTACACTTTTAGGCATTCCATAAAATTATCTTTGTTTTTAAAATCGCATAATAAATTTAGTTTTCTTCACTGAGTGGTTTTTTGGTTTTCTAATATGTTACTCATTCAATTTTTCGACAAAGTAAATCATAATACCATCATGTTATACCAATTTTGATTAATATAGTTATCCATATTGGTTGAGATAGAATCACAAAACAGGTTTTCTAATTCTTTCTATCACTAATTATTTTTACCTGAGTCATTTCTATTAAATAGTCAGCGTATTTTAAACTGTAAAATTGATTAAAAAAAACTTTTTATACCAATATTAATATTTAATTTTACGGTCAATTTAAATTGTAAATCTCAGTCTAAATGTCTTTAAACCAAACCAAACAATATCGTCTCTTTGAAGAAGAAGCTAATCATAAATCAATAAATAATGATGAAAAAATAAAAGTTCCCGAAATGTTGAACAAGCTTCAAATTTCAGAAGAAGACACCAAAAAAGAAAGCAAGTTAAAACAACTTATCAGTTCTAGGCTAAAGAAAATTGAAAAACAAAAATCTCTTTTAGAGGAAGACAGAAAATTATTAAATAAAATAAAAGCACTTTACCACAAAAACCTACCAGACGATTTAAATGGCTTATGTAAAGATATTGAACGATTTACCGAAAAACTTGTAAAACGCTATAAACAAAAAAGCTTTTCTGAACACCAAAGACGACTTTTAGAATATTTGATAGAAGATAATTTTGATCAACTCTTATTTAAAAAATATACCAGCGAAACTTTGGACTCTTTAATTGATGAATATAATGAATATAAAGAAAAGTATTATGGCTTTGATGAAGATGATAGCATCTATGAAGAAAATGACGACGATGAATTTGGAGATAGTTTTGCAAAGTCGATAGAGAAAGAAATGATCAAACATATGTTAGAAAATATGGGCGTAGATTTGGAGGATGAATTTTTTAAAGATATAGATTTAAACGACCCAAATTTCCAAGATAAATTTAAAGCACGGTTTTTTGAATACAAAGAAAAGCAACAAGAAACTGAAAAACATGAAGAAAAAAAACAGCAAGTAATTACTACAGACAAAGAATTTACAAAGCTGTATAAAACCTTAGTTAAAAAAGTTCATCCAGATCTCACAACTGATGAAACAGAAAGAAAACGCCGTGAAGAATTAATGAAAGAATTGTCTATGGTTTGGAAAAATCGAGATTTATATCAATTGTTGGTATTGCAATCTCAAATAGAGCCAAACAATGATACAAGCATAGAACTTAACAAATCTCAACTCCAGCAGATTGCTGATAATCTTTTAGAAAAAACCAAAGAGTTAGAGCAAGAACGATTTGTGTACAAAAAACATCCTGAAAATGAATTTTATTATAAAAACTTTTTTGGTAGATCAGAAAGAAAAATTTTGCTTCACATTGAAAACTTCAAGAAGCAATTAAAAAAAGAGTCTAAAGAAATAAACAATAATATCTCAAAACTCAAAACCCAAAAAACCACTAAGGAGTTTTTGAAATCTGTAGATGAAAAATTAAATGAAGAAGATATTTTTGATGCTTGGTTTTAAGTCCGTTTTTTAATACACAACTAATCCGACAACTTAAACACATAAGTGATATAGCCAACCTGCCTTGAAGGAGCGTTGCTGTCTTTGTTGAATTTGGTATCTAATGCAGCACGTTGAGCGGGTTTTAATAAACACGGATCGCTGTTGGTTGTGCCTTTTTCACCTGGTGTAGCTTTGATGACATTCCCATTTTGATCCACTTCTATTTTCACAACCACGGTTCCAGATTCGTTGCAGTCTTGGGTGTATTTTGTTTTGGTTAAAGCTTTTCTACCACCAAGCCTATAATTGCCATCGCCGTCAAGACCTTTGCCCGTGCCGTAATAAGATTTAACCTCGGGGTCACCGTCAGGATCGCCTTTGTCGCCTGCGGTTTGGTCGTTGCCTTCGCTGTTTTTAGATTCGCCGTTATTTTCTGGACCATTTAGTAAGTTGTCCATAGCATCGGTTACGGCTTTATCAGGTTTGGGGTCTGGTTTTTTTTCTGGAACTTCTTCGGGTTTTTTCTCTACGGGTTTGGTTTCCTCTTTTGGGACTTCTTCTTTAGGCTCTTCTTTTTTAGGTTCATTTTTTTCGGGTGTGATTTCTTTTTTCTGCTCTTCTTCTTTTATCACTGGAGCTTCTTCGGTCTCTTGAGTTGCCACTTCTTCTTTGACTTCAGAGCTTGTAGGTTGAGTTTGTGGCTGTGGCGTAGGTTCAGGTATATTTTGTTCAGGAGTCGTTTTTACGGGTTTGGTGGGCTGTGTATTGCCTTGCCCCATTTCTGTGGTTCCGAAATTGACGAGAATACCTTTTTCTTTTGGTGGGTCAAAATATTTTAAGCCTAATAGCAACAATAACAAAATCAACATCACATACAAAATGCTTGTGATGACAAATGATTTTTTTTCGTATTTGGTTTCTAAAAAAGACATTTCATAGGTTTAATTCATCTCGATACATCCTGACTGTAAACGGTCAGAGCATTCATGCAACGTTAGCAGGCTCAAAAACTGACACTAATTTGGTTTCACGGCCAAAACGACTTTAAATCGGTTTCTATTTGCAATATCCATTACTTTAACAGCTTTTTCTATAGGAACGCCTTCCTCAGCTCTTAAAATAATGGTTGGATTTTCTATATCTTTTAAACGATTAATCAAATTTTGTTCCAAACCGCTTTCGCTGACTTTATCTTGATTGATATAAATTTCTAAGTTTTTGTTTATGCTTACCGATATGTTGTGTTTGTTAGTCGTTTTGCCTTTGGCTTTTGGCAAAATTAAATCTAAAGCTTCGGGTGTAATCACAGGCGAAGTCAACATAAAAAAGATGAGCAATAGAAAAACAATGTCGGTCATAGACGACATGCTGAAGTCAGCACTGATTTTATTTCGTCCTCTTAAATTCATATCAAGTCGGTTCGTTTAATAAGTCTAAGAAATCAACGGCTGTGGCTTCCATTTGATGCACCACTTTATCGGTTTTAACCACCAAATGGTTATAACCAATATAAGCGATGATACCAACAATAAGTCCAGCAACAGTAGTTGTCATAGCGGTATAAATTCCTTCAGCCAACAAGCCCATTTCAGCTTGACCGCTACTTGTTGCTAACTCATGAAAGGCTAAAACCATACCGATAACCGTTCCAAGAAACCCAATCATAGGAGCTGCACCAGCAATAGTTGCGAGAATACTGACGTTTTTTTCAAGCTTATAGACTTCAAGTCGTCCAGCATTTTCAATGGCAGTATTGATATCTTCAAGTGGAGTGCCAATTCTTGAAATGCCTTTAGCAGTTAACCTTGCTACTGGCGAATTTTCTTGGGCACATCGCACTTTGGCACCTTCAATATTGCCGTTGCTCACATTATCTTTAATCTGAGACATAAAGTTTTTATCGGTTTTGGATGCTGCTTTTATGGCAAACAAACGCTCGAAATAAATATAAATCGCAGCAAAAAGCAAAACGGCAAGGATGATAATAATTATGGTACCGCCTAAACCACCACTAAACAGCAATTCGAGTAGGGAAATAGATTTCTCTTCTGAAACCTCTGCAACTGGATTGGCTTGGTCAGTAACCTCTTGTAAAAGGCTTATAAACATCATTAGATATAGTTTTATGTCTTAACGAAAAATTTTGGACTAAATTACATTTTTAGGTTTAACCTTGTAAGCGGTTTGATGAAAAAATTATTAATGTTTTATCATTTTCATTTTAGCCTTTAAACCATCACGGAAAATTTTAAACATAAGTTTTAATAGTAATGTCAAAAATAAGTATGGCATTTATTAGATTTGCAAATAATTAATTCTCATCTATTTCTCATTTTATGTTAGATATTAAAAATATTAGAACCCATCGTGATAGATACGAAAAAGCTTTGGCAAAAAGAGCTTTTGACGCCAAATCACTTTTTGACAAACTGCTTGAATTAGACAATAAAAGACGATCTACTCAAGTTGAACTTGATGAAATTTTGGCCAAATCTAACAGTATTTCAAAACAAATTGGGCTACTTTTTAAAAACAAGCAGACTCAAGAAGCCAATGAGCTTAAAAAAGAGACTGGCAAACTAAAAGAAAAAAGTAAATCTCTGTCTGAACAAAAAGATACATTAGAATCAGAAATTGAACAGCTATTGTATCAAATTCCTAATGTGCCTCATGATAGCGTCCCTAATGGACAAAGTGAAGAAGATAATGTAGAGGTTTATGCCGAAGGTGATATTCCAAAACTACATAACGAGGCTTTGCCACATTGGGAAATTGCTAAAAAATATGATATCATAGATTTTGAACTTGGGAATAAAATCACAGGTGCTGGATTCCCTGTGTATAAAAATAAAGGTGCTAAACTACAGCGGGCATTGATACAATATTTTTTAGATAAAAATATCGCAGGAGGATATCAAGAAGTACAGGTGCCACTTGTTATCAATGAAGCTTCTGGTTATGGTACAGGTCAACTACCAGACAAAGAAGGTCAAATGTATTATGTGGGTGAAGATAATTTGTATTTAATCCCAACGGCAGAAGTTCCTATCACTAATATATACAGGGGCGACATTATCAACGAGTCTGATTTACCGATCAAATTAACAGGCTATACACCATGTTTTAGACGTGAAGCTGGCAGCTATGGTGCTCACGTAAGAGGCTTAAATCGGTTACATCAGTTTGACAAAGTTGAAATTGTCAATTTTGTGAAGCCAGAATTGTCATATAAAGTTTTAGATCAAATGGTAGAGCATGTGAAAGACATTCTTAAAGAACTTCATTTACCTTATAGAATTCTTAAACTATGTGGTGGCGATTTGGGCTTTACCTCAGCTTTAACCTACGATTTTGAAGTGTATTCTACTGCTCAAAAAAAATGGTTAGAAATATCGTCTGTTTCTAATTTTGAAACCTATCAAGCCAATCGTTTAAAAATCAGGTATAAAGATAAGGCTAATAAAAATAAGCTTATTCACACTTTAAACGGAAGTTCATTAGCATTACCTCGCGTTATTGCAGGTTTACTTGAAAACTTTCAAACCAAAGATGGAATAGAAATCCCTGATGTTCTTAAACCTTATACAGGTTTTGATAGAATCGATTAGATGCTAAAGATTGCTTTTGATTCTATATACCAACACCCACTTCCTGAAGGACATAGGTTTCCTATGGAAAAATACGAATTATTGCCCAAACAATTATTGTATGAAGGAACTTGTGAAGCGGAGAATTTTTTTAAACCAGAAATTGATTTAAAAAATGAAAATTATATTAAACTCGCTCATGATAAATTCTATTTAAAAACACTTTATAATTGTGATTTAGAGCGAAAAGAAGCAAAAAAAATAGGATTTCCTCTTACGGCTCAGTTGGTTAAACGCGAAAGACTTATTGCCAATGGAAGTATAGAAGCATGCAATTATGCTTTAAAAAACGGTGTTGCAATGAATATAGCAGGAGGAACTCACCACGCTTTTAGGCAGAGAGGCGAAGCCTTTTGTATGCTCAATGATCAGGCGATTTGTGCTTATTATTTGCTCCAAAACAATCTGGCACATTCTGTATTAATTATAGATTTGGATGTTCATCAGGGAAATGGCACCGCTGATATTTTCAAAAATGAGTCAAAAGTTTATACCTTTTCTATGCATGGCAAAAACAACTATCCTTTTCAAAAAGAAAAATCTAATCTTGATATTGCTTTAGATGATAAAACAGGAGATGATGAGTATTTAAAAACCCTAAAATCTATATTACCAAAGCTCATTGACAAAGTAAAGCCTGACTTTGCATTTTATTTGAGCGGCGTTGATATTATAAAAACGGATAAGTTAGGCCGATTGAGCTGTACAGTTGAAGGCTGTAAAGCTAGAGATGAATTTGTTTTAGAAACGCTTCATCAAAAGCATATACCTGTTGAAATTAGTATGGGCGGTGGTTATTCTAAAGACATTAAAATTATCATCGAGGCACATGCTAATACATTCAGGTTGGCTCAACAAATTTATTTTTAGTCTTAGCTTTACATAGATAGAATCTTTTTCAGGTTATATCAAAAAACCCTGAAGTTCAAAACTTCAGGGTTGTAGGAATTTTTAATAAGCGTTTCAAATTTTAGCTTATATCAATCAAACGCTTAGGTTGTGTTTTAGCTTCCTCGCGTTTTGGTAAATCTAAATACAAAATACCATTTTTGTAATTAGCTTTTATTTTGTTAGCGTCAACAGTATCTGGTAATGTAAAGCTACGTTTAAAGCTTTCATAACTAAACTCTCTTCTAGTAAAGTTTTTGTCTTCTGTTTCCTTTTCATCTTTAGTTTCAGATGAAATAATCAATAAATCATTGTCTAATTCAATGTTAAAATCTTTTTTAGATTTACCAGGAGCAGCCAATTCCAAACTGTATTTATCTTCTTTTTCTTCGATATTTACAGCTGGTAAGGATTTCAAGGCACTAAAGCCATTTTCGGTTAGCCTGTCATCAAAAATGTCTTCTAATAAATTTGGCAACCATCCGTTACTTGTTCTTGTCATTAGTCCCATAATAATTAAATTTTTTAAGGTTAAACTTTTTTTTAATTTCAAAAACAAATATTCAATTCTTATACCAAGCCAAAACATGTGACGTTTTGGCTGTTTTTTTGAATTTATGAATGACTTTTTGTCTTAAAGCATGTGAGCGAATTAGAGTTTTGTTCAAAAAATTTACTTGTCATAGCAATCTGACTGACATAAATTTTGATAGTCGAACTTATGATAATTTAATATTCAATTTTTAGAAGAAAAACCTTCGAGTAAACGGTCAGTTATAGCAGTTAGCGTGAATTCTATATAAATTCCAATAAAATATATTCATATAAAATACAGATATTTAATCATTTGTCATGTTGACAGAGCGAAGCATGAGTGATGAGACATCTCAGTAGGATGAGATTTCTCCTCATTCTTCGTTCGAAATGGCAAAATTTGCTCACAAAAAGATGTAATCATCTGATTTACAGCTTTCCATAAATCGAACTCACCTGCAGTTAAAGACAATGTTTTGGGTTGTTCAAAGCATTTAATAATAAAACCTTGTTGATTAATACCTTTTTAAATTTTATCCGTCGGGTTTTTTCAAAGCGGTGTTTAACGTATTAACTCTAAACTTTCTCTTATTTGATAAAAGAAAATGTGCTGTCTGTAAATTCTGAGGCTAACATCCCATATGCTTCATCTATATAAACATAAAAATCTTTAGGAAAATAGTTGATTCTATTTGGACTTCTATGGTGACCTAATCGAACGATAAGCAAATCATCTTTAGGAATGCCTATCACGTATTGGCCTAAAATTCCTCGCATTGCAAAAATGTGTTTGTCTTTATAATCACTCAACCAAAAACCATAACCATACTGAGGAGACTCTTCAAACCTTGGATGAGTTGCTTTTTTTACAAATTTATCTTCTATAAGTTGCTGACCATTCCACCACCCATTTTGTAAATAAAGCTGACCCAGCTTTGCAAAATTTCTAGCGTTTGTTGCAATGCAACAATAGCTTTTTTCCATACCGCTTTCTGCACTATCGAGTTGCCATAAACCAAAGTCATTCATGCCAAGTGGACGCCAAAAACTTTGGCTCAAATATTCAGATAAAGATTTATGAGTTGCTTTTTCTATAATCATTCCGAGAAGTTGCGTATTCCCGCTTAAATATTTAAAAGATTGACCTGGTTGGTCTTCAATAGCTAAGCTTTTTATCAATGTTCTGATGTTTTTGTCATAATAGGACTTTGCCGTCATAGAAAATGGACTGTAATATTGCTCATTCCAATTCAAACCGCTTGACATTGAAGCCAAATCGCCTACTGTGCATTGTGAAGCAAATTTGCCTTTAAATTCTGGAAAGAAATCTGTTATGGGTTGATCTATACTTGTAATGTAACCCTCTTGAATGGCTTTAAAAAGAAGGCTGACTGTAAAGCTTTTAGCTACAGAAAAAGAATTGGTTTTTGAAGTTTTGCTATAGTTTTCAGCGTAGTTTTCATACCAAATTTTTCCGTCTTTTATGATAAGAAAAGCTACAGTTCCTAGTTCATCATTGATTTCTTCAAGTTTTTTAGATGCAGAAACCGAATTGTATTGGTCAGACAATTTCCACGGTTGTGGTGTTGATGTTTCTATAGTGCGGTTGTCAAAATAAGGATAATCATCTATAAAAGCTGTGGTGTGACCAGTGAGATAAACCACTTGAATCCCTTTAAATATATAGCCGTAACCTAAAATATAAAGTCCTACGACTAAAATTAATATGCTGACAAGAATCCATTTTAAGGTTTTAATAAATTTTTTCACAATTCTTAAAATTTTCGTTTATTTCAAATCAGTGTAAGGAAAATTAGAATACTCTAAAGACCAAGATTTGCCTTGTGTTAATTCTTGTAAGTTGCCACAATAATAGGTTCCTGGAATAGGGTCATAGGCTAAGACTTCTTCTCCAATTTTTTCGGTTGTTAAATAGGCTAATATACTAAAGTTTTTCAAGACGTCTAAGCATTCAGAAGTGGTTAAGCCTTTAAAGTCAGGGTTGTTCTCTCTTTCTGTGTCTGTTTCTCCTTTTACTTTTAAATGTTGATCTAAAAACAATTGAATATCTTTAGCTTCAATTTTATTGATTTCTTTTTTTGATTCATCTTCAAATTTTAATAACACTTTGTCAAAAGCCAGTTTAAAGCGTTGCTGGTCTTTAATTTTAAACACTTCATTTATATAACGGTCAATAAACTCTGGGACATTTAATTCTGTAGCAGATGGTAAATCGGTTTTAGGTAAAAACACATTGACTATTTTTGTGAGAAATTGTCCTTGTGGAATGCTTAAGAATTTTGGTGTCCACAGTTGAGGTTCTGTAGTACAACTATTTAATATACTCAACACTGTTGGTGTAGCAACCACGGCTGCTGATGCAATACCTATACGTTTTAAAACTTCTCTACGATTCATGAGTAATAGGTTCTTTAAATTGAATTCTTTTTAAGTTGTTTAGCCGCATGATTGGCTGCTCTTGCTGTAAAAGCCATATAGGTCAACGAAGGGTTTTGGCTTCCTGATGAGGTCATAAATGCACCGTCGGTAACATAAACGTTTTTACAAGTATGCACTTGATTGTAGGCATTGAGGACAGATGTTTTTGGGTCACGTCCCATTTGTGCACCACCCATTTCATGAATACCTAAGCCCATTGCTCTGTTTTCTTTAACATCATAGCCTTTTACATTTTTAAAACCAGCAGCTTTCAGCATTTTGACGGCTTGGTCTTTCATGTCTTTTCGCATAGCCAGTTCGTTTTCTCCAAAATCAGCATCGAAAGTTATAGTTGGCAAGCCCCATTCGTCTTTTTTATCATAATTCATAAATAACCTGTTATTATGATTAGGTAAAGTTTCTCCAAAACCAATGAGATCTATCTTCCACTCACCTGGTTTGAGAATGGCCTCTTTCAGTTTAGGTCCATATTTTAGTTCGGCTACCATTTCAGAAATATTTGATCGTGTAGCACCGCCTTGGTAGTTGTAACCACGAACAAAATCTTTGGAGTTGGTTTTGCCCCCAATATTTCTAAACCGTGGAATAAAAACTCCATTAGCACGGCGTCCTTTGTAGTATTTATCATCAAACCCATCAGCAATTGCCGTAGCACCAACCCAAAAATGATGATCCATAAGGTTTCGACCAACCAAATCATTATCGTTACCTAAACCGTTTGGAAATCGTTTTGATTTTGATTGAAGTAAAATAGAATTAGAAGCCATTGCAGAAGCACAAAGGAAGATAACTTTGGCTTTATATTCAATTTTTTCATGAGTTTGTGCATCTATAATTCTCACACCAGAAGCTTTTTGAGTAAGTTCATCATAAACAACTTCATAGACAATAGAGTGTGGTCTTAACGTCATATTACCTGTTGCTTCTGCTGTTGGTAAGGTTGATGCATTGCTACTAAAATAAGCACCATAGGGACAACCACGCATACATCGGTCTCGATATTGACACGTGGTTCGTCCAGCTCCAGGTTTTGTGCCTTCGGTGATATGTGCAACTCTACCAATAGTTAGCAATCGACCATCATCAAAGCTTTCTTTTATTTTTTTCTTTAAATGTTGTTCTACACAATTCAAATTCATAGGCTTGAGCAGTTTTTGGTCTGGCAATTGCTTTAATCCTAAATTTTCGCCACTAATGCCAATAAATTCTTCAACTTTATCATACCAAGGTTCAATATCTTTGTATCGCACAGGCCAATCTATGCCAATGTTTTCCTTTTTGTTGGCTTCAAAATCTATATCGCTTAAACGATAGCTTTGCCGACCCCAAACCAAAGATCGGCCACCTACGTGATAACCGCGAATCCAGTCAAATCGTCTCTTTTCGTTGTAAGGATGTTTGATATCATCAACAAAAAAATGTTGGTGAGGTTCTTGAGTCGTATAGCCTGTTCGGTGTTGTTTAAATTTTCTTTCTTTTGTTTTTCGCGTTGCTGCTATACCGTTAGGAAAGTCCCAAGGATCCATATGAGCGGTTTTGTAGTCTGTGATATGTTCTATATTTCTACCGCGATCTAATACTAAAGTTTTTAAACCATTTTCACATAATTCTTTAGCCGCCCAACCGCCTGATATACCTGTACCTACAACTATAGCATCAAATTGTTGTGGGGAGACTTTAATATTGTTTTTGCTCATATAAATTCTGATTTTTGAAATAAAAATTAAAAATACATTTTAAATTTTTATTTCAAAGCTGGATTTAAGTTGCATATGCAACTTTTTCGTTAAACGATAATTTATCCTTTATAATTATTAGATTTTCATAATTAAATCTTTTTCTGTAAGAGAGGTTGCTATGCGTATATAATTTAACGTGAGTTCGACTAACAACATATATTATGACGAGGGCGAGTTTAGAACTTAAATACAATTCCAGAATAGACGCCTAAAAAATAGGGTTGAAAATCGGTTGTTCCGCTTTGAAAAGTATTGATTTGATATTTGAAAGTCGGTTCAAAATTAAACATAAATCGCTCTGTGAAGTTGTATTCTAAACCGATAGCAAAGTTGGTTGAAAAACTTAGATTGTTGATATTGTTGGCTTCGCCTAATGAAGTTGTTCCGTTTTGGTTTTTTACATCAAGGTTGTTATTGTTTAACAAAAGTGTGCTTGCACCGCCAATGAGATTGATATCGATTTTACGGTCTAAGACTTTATATTCTATCTCCATAGGAAATTCAATATAACCTAATTCTTGTTGAAGTTCAGACGGCACAGTTTCAGACCTGTTAAAATTACCGTTTGTTGAGAGGTTTTGCAATTGTTGCCTATTCAAAACCGATGCTGTAAAGTTGGGGTTAGTCTTGACGTTGTTTAAATTGGCTGTGCCTTGGTTTGGCACTAAAAACACGTCGTTTGTGGTATAGTTAAGATTGACACGATTAACACCAGTTCGGAGTTTTATTTTATCGTTAATTTGATAGGCCACATTTATACCGTAAGACATATTGACTTCGCCTTGACCGTTGTTTTGGGCAAAATTGGGGTCAACGGCACTTCCACTGCCTAAATTACCATAAAAAATAGGGGAGATTTGTGGTTTAATAAACCAAGCGTTTTTTTCTGAGTTTGAAATTTTTAATTCATCTTCATTATTGAGGTTTTCAGCGACTTCTACCAAAGATTTTTTTGGAGATGCCACTTTTTTAATGATTGGATTTTGAATTGTTGAAGCATCAATAGTAGTAGATTTTTGAATAGAACCTTTGGAAGAAAAATTTGAATATGCTAAAGCTTCATCAGTTGAAGTGCTATTGGCTTTTAAAGATTTATTTTTCCTTTCATCTTGTTGTGTTTTGCTGATAATGTTTTTGTTAGCCTTGTTTGACAAAGAATTACTGTTGGTATTTTGAGCTATGCTGGATTTGGGTTTATTAGAAATAGTCTTGTTTTTATTAGAAATACTTGACTCATTTAGAGGGTTTTTATCTTGATTTGAGCTTGTAATGATTGTATTGTCTTCTTGATTGTTTTGTGTGTTTTGTTGAGATGAATTTACGACAGGAATATTATTGAGTTGAGTTGGGTTAAAAAACCACTGCGAACCAGCTATAATCAAAATGGCAATCACTGCTGCAGCACCACTGAGTTTGAGCCAAAGTGGAACAACGCGTTTTTTAGACTTTTGAGTCAATCGTTTTTCAATGCCACTCCAAGCAGATTTTGGGGCATCGACTTCAAAATCTTTAAAAGATTCTTGAAACAACCGGTCTATGTTATGCTGATCACTCATAAAGTTTTGGCTGTTTTATTCAGGTTTTTATTATCGATTATTCTGTTGACTTTATCTTTTAAAATTTGTCTTCCGCGGGCTAAATTTGATTTTGATGTGCCTTCGGATATATTCATCATTTCTGCAATTTCTTTATGTGAATGTCCGTCAAGCACGTAAAGGTTAAACACCATTCTGTATCGATTAGGCAATTCTTGAATACATTTTAAAAGTTCTTGCAGGCTTATGTTGTTTTCGGTGTAATCATTATCGGGTTGGATTAGGTTTTCTTCATAATTCAAAGAAAACACCTTTTGATTGCGATAACGCTGAAGTGCCGTATTAATGGCTATGCGTTTCATCCAACCTTCAAAAGAGCCTTTGTGTTTAAACTGATGAATGTTTTCATAAATGCTTATAAACGCATCTTGAAGATTGTCTTGTGCTTCTGCGTAATTTTTTGAATACTTCAAACACAAGCTAAATAATTTTGAACTGTATATCTCATACAAAGCTTTTTGAGCCTTTAGCTCTTTGTTTTGGCATTGTTTTATGAGGTTTTTTAATTTCAAAACTATTCGATATTTACAGGAATATTTAAGGTAATAAATTGCAATTGACCACTATCTGAAGCCCCTGATAGAAATTTGAAAACATGGTCTTGTTGGATATCAACAAAATATTCAAATTGAACAGTTTCAGTATTAGTTGGTGTATCTTCACAATTGAAATTATCTTCGAATCTTGTTTCCGTTCTTATCGTAAGTTCAGGAGCTTCACCTAAAACATCAAAACCTTCAAAAGTGTGACAAGTTGTTGGTTTTATATAAGTAATTTCAAAGATTTCTGTTTGTTGATAATTTAGAGTATCTGGAGCTACAATATCTACAACATTGGCATTTTGAACAGTTACTATGCTTGGGTTATCAACTGAACAAGATGTTAGTATAGATATTAGACTCAAACTTAAAATAAATTGTTTCATGTTATTTCTAAGATACATAAATTTAAAAACGTTGCGTTTAGTCTTTACTTTTGGCAATTTTTATGGCTTCTTTGATTTTTACTTCAAGTTCGTCCATCAAGTCTGGGTTTTCTTTGAGTAAAGTTTTTACAGCATCACGACCTTGACCGAGTTTGGTGTCGCCATAGCTGAACCACGAGCCTGCTTTATTGATAATTTCATAATCCACACCGATATCTATAATTTCGCCGACTTTAGAAATACCTTCGCCGTACATAATATCAAATTCTGCAACTTTAAATGGTGGTGCGACTTTGTTTTTAACGACTTTGACACGGGTTTTGTTTCCTTTAACCTCGCTATTGCTGTCTTTAATTTGTGTAGAGCGACGTATATCAAGTCTTACCGAACAATAGAATTTCAAGGCGTTTCCACCTGTTGTTGTTTCTGGGTTGCCAAACATCACGCCTATTTTTTCACGTAATTGATTAATAAAAATCACCGTACAATTGGTCTTACTGATACTTGAAGTTAATTTTCTTAAAGCTTGTGACATCAATCTGGCATGAAGACCCATTTTGGAGTCGCCCATTTCGCCTTCTATTTCGCTTTTTGGGGTCAATGCGGCAACGGAGTCAATCACAATAATATCAATTGCACCAGAGCGAATCAAGTTATCTGTAATTTCAAGAGCTTGCTCACCGTGGTCGGGTTGCGATATGATTAAGTTGTCAATATCAATGCCTAAGTTTTCGGCATAGGTTCTGTCAAAGGCGTGTTCGGCATCAATAAAAGCAGCAATGCCACCTTTTTGTTGAGCTTCGGCTATGGCGTGCAAAGTTAAAGTGGTTTTACCAGAAGATTCTGGTCCGTAAATTTCAACAACTCGACCGCGAGGATAACCACCAACACCAAGAGCCAAATCTAAGCCCAGTGAGCCTGATGAAATGGCATCAACATTGACTACCGATTGGTCGCTCATTTTCATCACCGTGCCTTTGCCGTAGGTTTTGTCTAATTTGTCTAAGGTGAGTTTAAGCGACTTTAGTTTAGCTGCTTTTTCTTTATCTTCTGTACTCATGGTTTATTTTTTATTGGAAAGGTAAAAATACAATTTTTTTGTTAGACTGTTTAATTCAACATGAGTTCTATTAATCCAAATTGAGTTAGTTTCGTTTATAAACACCCATTTTCGATATACTTTTCTCTACTTTTTTTGTTGAGAGAAGTCCTACCAATGACATGGGTTGTATTGACTATAAGCGAATTATAGATAATTCAATATTTTGTTTCATTTTTTGTTGAGGCTGAGTCAATATCTTGTTAGTGTTTTAATACACTACCCATACTTAAGCCATACTTAAGCTATAGAGGATCTATACTGGAGTTAAAAATATAATATTAGCAATAAATGTCTTAAATTTTTGAGAATTTAAAAATTGTTGTGTGTTCTCGATACAATTTCTACGGGCTTGCAGCCCATAGAAATCACTCGAACCGACAAGGGGGTTTGTTATTGCGATACCGAAGCTTTGGTAGAGGAATCTTTTTTCACGTTTTGGGGTTTGGTTCACTGAGAGATTCTTCACTCCGCAAGCTCCGTTCAGAATGACAAGGGGTCGGCGGGCTCCGTTCAGAATGACAAGTAGGTTGTCATTCCGACGGCAGGAGGAATCTTTCTCACGTATTGAGGTTCGGTTCACTGAGAGATTCTTCACTCCGCAAGCTCCGTTCAGAATGACAAGGGGTCGGCGGGCTCCGTTCAGAATGACAAGGGAGGTTCGGCTCGCGGAGAGATTCCTCGTCACTGCGTTTGCCTCGGAATGACAGGAGATGTTTGGCTCACTGAGAGATTCTTCACTCCGCAAGCTCCGTTCAGAATGACAAGTAGGTTGTCATTCCGACGGCAGGAGGAATCTTTCTCACGTATTGAGGTTCGGTTCGCTGAGAGATTCTTCACTCCGCAAGCTCCGTTCAGAATGACAAGGGAGGTTCAGTTCGGGGAGAGATTCCTCGTCACTGCGTTTGCCTCGGAATGACAGGAGAGGTTTGGCTCACTGAGAGATTCTTCACTCCGCAAGCTCCGTTCAGAATGACAAGGGAGGTTCGGTTCGGGGAGAGATTCCTCGTCACTGCGTTTCCCTCGGAATGACAGGAGAGGTTTGGTTCACTGAGAGATTCCTCGTCACTGCGTTTGCCTCGTAATGACAGGGGTTTTTGGTTTACTCCGTAAAATCACTCAATTTGACGGCTTTCACGTTAATTTAAGTCAAAACCGATATCTTTTCTGAAATAGAGATCTTCAAAACAAATTTTTTTGATTTGAGTATAAGATTTTTCGAGGGCTTTTTTATAGTTGTCAGCCAAAGCCGTAACCGCTATGACTCGACCGCCATTGGTTAAAACTTGATTATTCTCAACTTTTGTCCCGGCGTGAAATAGCATAGCTTCTTTGGTATCTATATTATTGAGGCCTTGAATGGTTTTTCCTTTTTGGTATTTTTCTGGATATCCGCCAGATACAAGCATTACTGTAGCAGCAGATTGTGATGAGATTTTTAATTCAGCTTTGTTGAGCTGTTGATTGGCCGTTAACTTAAAAAGTTCAACTAAATCCGATTCTATTCGTGGCATAACCACCTCTGTTTCAGGGTCGCCCATTCTCACATTGTATTCCACAACAAAAGGCTCATCGCCCACTTTCATTAAGCCTATAAACACAAAACCTTTGTAGTCGATGTTTTCTTTTTGCAAGCCTTTAATGGTCGGTTGAATAATTTTGGTTTCAACTTTTTGCATAAACTCTTCATCGGCAAACGGCACTGGCGAAATAGCACCCATTCCGCCGGTATTCAAACCTGTATCGCCTTCGCCAATGCGTTTATAGTCTTTGGCATTAGGTAAAGTCAGGTAGTTTTTTCCATCGGTCAATACAAAAACGCTGAGTTCAATACCGTCAAGAAATTCTTCAATGACAACCGTTTGAGAAGCTTCTCCAAATTTGTTTTGCGTGAGCATATTGGCGAGTTCAGTTTTAGCTTCTTCTAAGTTTTTTAAAATTAAAACCCCTTTGCCGCTAGCAAGACCATCGGCTTTTAAGACGTAAGGTGGTTTTAAGGTTTCTAAAAACGCTTGGCCTTCATCGAGGTTTTCAGCTGTGAAACTCTTATAAGTGGCAGTAGGAATATTGTGAGCTTGCATAAAAGTTTTTGCTCGTTTTTTGCTGCCTTCAAGTTCAGCCCCTTTTTGTGATGGTCCAATGACCATCAAGTCTTGAAAATCAGATTTATTGTCAAAAAAATCTTTAATTCCTGCAACTAATGGTGCTTCAGGACCAACGACGAGAATTTTTATGTCTTTGTTGTTTATGATTTCTGCTACAGCTTCAAAATCTGTGGGATTGAGGTTGAGGTTTTGAGCAATTTGAGCTGTTCCTGCATTGCCAGGAGCAACAAAAAGCTGATCGCATTGAGCACTTTCGGCTATTTTTTGTGCTATGGCGTGTTCGCGACCACCACCGCCAAGGACTAAAATATTCATGATGATTTAATTAAAATGAATGAGGTGTCAAAAATAATTGTTTGTAAATTGTCGCCCTAATTAAAATTGATATTATTTGAATCGGTTTGAACGTGTTTTAGAGTTATCGGGCTTTCCATTGAAAAAAGCCAAACCGCATCTTTTGCAAATAGAAAACAAGTTGCAAAATGATGCAAAATCTTATATAGCCGAACAGCGTCAAACCATTTTTCAATATCATCAGCAAAATAATCCTTTTTACAAAAAGTTTTTAGACCAAAACAATATTTCATCTTGGGACGATATACCTGTTATGACCAAAGCCGATTTACAACAACCTCTACATCAGCGTTTGTCTGATGGCTACAAATTAAAAGATGTTTTTGTTAACAAAACCAGTGGTTCAAGTGGTCATCCGTTTAGTTTTGCCAAAGATAAATATTGTCATGCTTTGACGTGGGCAAATATTATCAAGTTGTATCAACAACACGATATTGAGATGGGCAAATCGCTTGAAGCTCGATTTTATGGCATACCAAAATCAGGTATTGCACATTATAAAGAACGCCTGAAGGACAAATTTGCCAAGCGGCATCGGTTTGATATTTTTGATTTGTCTGATGAAGCATTAGCACGTTTTTTAAAAACTTTTCAAACTAAACCTTTTGAGTTTATCAATGGCTATACGAGTTCTATTGTAAGATTTGCCAAACATTTGAAAGCACAAAACAAGATTTTAAAAGACGAATGTAATAGTTTAAAATTGTGTATTACAACCAGTGAAATGTTGTTTGAAAACGATAGAAAATTATTAGAAAAACAATTGGGCGTTCCTATTGTCAACGAATATGGTGCAAGTGAATTAGATGTGATTGCTTTTGAAAATCATAACAATGAATGGTTGGTTAACCGCAAAACGTTATTTGTAGAAGTTGTTGATGAAAGCGGAAAAGCTTTGCCTTTTGGAAAAGAAGGTGAGATTGTTATTACCAGTTTATACAACAAAGCCCATCCGTTTATTAGATATAAAATTGGAGATAGAGGAGTTCTGGCAAGAAATTCTAAATCAGATCAGCCTATTTTAGAACAACTTACAGGAAGAACGAACGATTTTGCAAAATTGCCAAGTGGTAAAGTGATTCCCGCATTGACGTTTTATTATGTTACAAAATCTGCCATAGAAAACACAGGACAAGTCAAAGAAATTGTAGTGGTTCAACATCGTATAGATCAATTTGAAATCAATTATGTAGCAGATAAGATCTTAAACGACCAACAAAAACAGACTATACTCAAAGCCATAGATAAATATCTTGAGCCGAATTTAAAGATTAATTTTAACCGAAAATCACAAATCAAACGTTCAAAAAGCGGGAAGTTGAAGCAGTTTGTGTCTAAGATTTAAAAGCTAATAATTTATTTGGACAATAAAACAGTAATAGAGCTAGCCAAAATTTCTTGCTCACTATATTTTTTATAATCATAGTGGATGTTTAGTTTTTTAAACTTTTTGTATTTATCAGAATTCTTGTTTACATCCTCATAATTCAGAAACTCTATTTTAAAACCAGCTTTTTTAAAAATATTAATGTAATCTGGTAATCTTAGCCTATTATGATAATCAAACTTAGTTTGAATTTTATCCCATTCTTTGTCAGAGTATTTAAGAAAATCGTATAGTGATAATGATTTATCAGAATATGCTCTATGGTCAGATGGCGAGATTAAATGCAATATTTGAGCACTTTTAGAAATCTGATTATATAAATGATAATGTATTTTTAATAGTTCATCTTCGCTAATATGCTCAAGTACAAATCTTGATATCACAAAGTCAATATTATCATTTATTTTGAAATTGCTTACATTAGTAGAAGGAAAGTACTTGATAAATGAAGGTAAATTATTTTTATTAGTCTTAAAGTTATTTTCAAATATTTTTAAAGTTGATTTTATTCTCTTTTTGCTGTAATGTTCATTAATGTCAAAGGTGTAACATTTATTTATGTTCAATTCATTTTTAAAAAGAATTGGGATAATTGGGAACCAACCCGAACCTATTTCTAAAACATTTTTGCCTTCTAAGTTTACCTTGTTATTTCTTAATATTTTTTTAATTTGATTAAAACTTTTTCTGTTGGTATGTTGGTAAAACGAAACCTCTTTTAGGGTTATTTTTTGAAAACCGTGATAAGCCCAATATCCTATTCTTTTTGGTAAGACGTCTAAAATTTTAAAAACTATAGTCTTAACTTTATGCCTTTTCATTTAATTTTTTTTCATAATTTACAATAAATTTCTTTCTAATAATGAAATATTCTATTGAGAATAGAAATAGATAAAATATAGATTTTAATATGTTATAATTTAATTGTTGATAATATACTAAAAAATTATATTTTATTAAATTTAGCTTATTACTACTAATAGAATTTAAAGAAATTCGATATTTAGCCAAAGGTTTTTGTATACCTAAAGCAGGTTTTGTAGATTTTTTTAAAGCATAAAGCCATAAACACCAATCTTGTCTTTTTCTTATTAAAGGATTATATATTTTTCCTAACCTATCACAATCATAGATTCCTGTTAGATTTCCAATGTAATTATTTTTTAATAGTTTTTTGTAAGTTAAATTTTTTAAAGCCACAATTTTCTTTCCTATTTCTTTCCCATTTTCATCAATTTGTAAATAGCTAGTAAAAGAAACTGATACTTTATGTTTAATCATTTGACTTAGTTGTATTCTCAACTTTTCGGGAAGCCATAAATCATCGGCATCAAGAAAAGCAATAAATCTACCTTTAGCTTCTTTTATAGAATTATTTCTCGCGACTGCTGGACCGGCGTTTTGTTTGAGTTTAAATAATTTAATTCGAGAATCTTTATCGGCTAGATTTTGAACAATTTGACAAGTGTTGTCTGTTGAGCAGTCATCAGTGATGAGCATTTCCCAGTTTTGATAGGTCTGGGCTTGAACAGATTTTACGGTCTGTTCAATATACTTTTCAGCATTGTAGGAAGCTGTTATAATAGAAACGAGGCTTTGCATCAATAAGCTTTTTTGTCACCTTTAAAAGCATTAAATATGGTCATAAAAACAATTTTAATATCCAAAAACACCGACCAGTTTTCGAGATAGAAGATATCGTATTTCACGCGGTTAATAATGTCTTTGTCGGTTTCTATTTCACCGCGATAGCCACTGACTTGGGCCAAACCAGTAATGCCAGGTTTTATGAAATGACGCACCATAAATTTATCGATTTTGCCCACAAACATTTCTGTATGCGAAACTGGATGTGGTCTTGGGCCAACAACAGACATATCGCCGAGCAAGACATTGTAAAATTGTGGCAACTCGTCTATGCTGGTTTTTCTGATAAATTTACCGATTTTTGTTACTCTGTTATCATTGGGTTTGACCCAAGATGTTTCAATTTCAGTATTAGGTCGCATTGATCTGAACTTAAAACAGACGAATTCTTTGTAGTTTAAACCATTGCGTTTTTGTTTAAAAAACACAGGACCTTTAGATTCTATTCTAATGAGTAGTGCTATTAGAGGTGTAAGCCATGATAATATAAAAATCACAACAGCAAGTGAAAAAATAAAATCAAAAGACCGTTTGACAAATTTATTGAAAGGTTCTTCTATAGGAATGCTTCTTAGAGATAATATGGGTAAAAAGCCATAATAATCAACTTTGAGTTGTTTGGCATATATGTCTTTTGTGTCTGGTAGAAACTTTAACACAATAAGGTTGTTGTCTGCAAAATGAACTATGGTGTTAATTTGTTTTTGTGTGAGTTCTGCCATAGAACAATAAATTTCGTCAACGTTATTTTCAATTATATAATGAAAACAATGATCTAAAAATTTATCATTTTTTTTTGTACAAAACATTTTTAAAAATTGGTATCCAAATTCAGGGTTTTCATTAAAAAAAGTTTTGAGTTGGTGTGTTCTTAAATTGTCTCCAATTATGATGGTTTTTCTTAAATTTCCTTTATAAAATTTTCTATAATGTTTAAGTAGATAATTGACTAAAAGCTTAAAGCTAAGTATGATAGAAAAGCTTAAAATTAAATATTGAAAAACTAATGCAACTTCAAGCTCAAAGCCTTTATAAATTGCAAAATAAGAGAAAACAATAAGGGTAAACAGAAAAAATTGTTCAAAGGCAAGAGAGAGTATTTTAACAATTTTGGTAAATCTATAAACTTCGTAGTAGTTGGTTTTTAGCGACAATATTAACCAAGCTATGCTATGAAATAAAACAAAAGAGATGGCTTCGTTAAGACTTAAACTTAATAACCAAATGGCAAGTATGCTTATAACAGAAATATCAATTACATAAATAATAGGTCTAAGATATCCGATGTAGCGCCATCTTTTTCTCATAAATTACCTTTGATTGTGTTTTGAAAAATCTTTATGCTCACTGGCATGTAGTTCTTCTTTTGATAAGCTTTTAAAATAGTTATAGGTAGTTTTCATCCCTTCGGCTCTATCGACTTTTGGTGACCAGTTTAATTTTTCTTTAGCTAAAGATATATCAGGTTGGCGTTGCATAGGGTCATCTTTGGGTAAAGGTTTAAAGATGATTTTTTGGTTGGTTCCTGTGAGTTTGATGATTTCTTGAGCAAAGTCGAGAATGCTAATTTCGTTTGGGTTACCAATGTTTACAGGTTTTGAATAGTCTGAGTGTAAAAGTCTAAAAATGCCATCTACTTGGTCGTCAACATAGCAAAATGATCGGGTTTGAGAACCGTCGCCAAACACGGTTAAATCTTCGCCTCTCAAGGCTTGACCGATGAATGCAGGAATCACTCTGCCGTCGTTGAGGCGCATTCTTGGCCCATAGGTATTAAATATTCTTACAATTCGAGTTTCTAAGCCGTGAAACCTGTGGTAAGCCATTGTTATGGCTTCTTGAAAGCGTTTAGCTTCGTCGTAAACGCCACGTGGGCCAATACTATTGACATTGCCATAGTAATCTTCTTTTTGAGGATGAACCAAAGGATCGCCATAAATTTCAGAAGTGCTGGCAATAAGTATTCTGGCGTCTTTGGCTTTAGCTAAACCCAGCAGATTGTGGGTTCCTAAAGATCCAACTTTAAGGGTTTGAATGGGAATTTTGAGATAATCGATTGGGCTGGCTGGCGATGCAAAATGCAAAATGTAATCAAGCTTTCCAGAAACGTGCACAAACTTTGAAACATCGTGATGATAAAATTCAAAATGCTCATTCTTAAACAAATGGCTGATATTTTTCATATCGCCAGTGATGAGGTTGTCCATCCCGACTACTTTGTAGCCTTCATTTATAAACCTATCGCAAAGGTGAGACCCAAGAAAACCAGCGGCACCTGTAATAAGAACTCTTTTCTTCATAGTTTTTTTTAAATAAATTGCCTGCCAACAGAACGATAACTGAACTTTTGAGTTTTTATTTCTTCAATATCATACAAATTACGACCATCAAAAATGACGTGGTTGTTCATCAGTTGTCTGAGTTTTTCAAAATCTGGTGTTCTAAAAATGCTCCATTCCGTGCAAATTAAAAGCGCGTCAACATCTTTTGAAGTTTCATACATATCATTAGCATAATATAATTTGTCGCCATATTTTGCTTTGACATTGTCCATCGCTTCAGGGTCAAAGACCTTGATTTTTGCTCCAGCTTCTAAGAGTTTGTCAATCATATATAAAGCTGGTGCTTCTCTAATGTCGTCGGTTTCAGGCTTGAAAGCTAAGCCCCAAATGCCAATGGTTTTATCGTTTAAATCGTTTTTAAAATACTCTAATATTTCAGGAAAGAGTATTGTTTTTTGATTTTCATTAATATCGACAACCGCTTCCAAAATTTTGAAATGGTGATTGATATCATTACCCGATTTGTGTAAAGCTTTGACATCTTTCGGGAAACAAGAGCCGCCATAGCCAATACCAGGAAACAAAAAGCGTTTGCCAATCCTTGAGTCTGTTCCCATACCAAGACGAACTTTGTCAACATCTGCACCAACTTTTTGACAATAGTTAGCGATTTCATTCATAAAAGTAATCTTAGTGGCGAGAAAAGAATTTGCTGCATATTTGGTGAGTTCGGCTGATTTTTCATCCATTATGATAATGGGATTGCCAGAACGGACAAAGGGATTGTAAAGCCTTTGCATAATATTTTTGGCTCTATCGCTACTTGTTCCTATCACAATGCGTTCTGGTTTTAAAAAGTCATCTACGGCAAAACCCTCTCTCAAAAACTCGGGATTTGAGACCACGTCAAAATCAGTTTTAGCATTTTCGGCTATGGTTTCCTTAACTTTTTCAGCGGTGCCAACAGGAACTGTGCTTTTATCAACAATGACTTTGTAAGAGGTGATGTATTCTCCAATTTCTTTGGCAACACCGAGAACGTATTTTAAATCTGCTGAGCCGTCTTCGTCTTCAGGCGTTGGTAGAGCCAAGAATATAACTTCTCCAAAGTCAAGACCTTGATGAAGGTTTGTTGAAAAGGTCAAGCGTCCAGCATCGATATTGCGTTCAAACAACACATCAAGATGAGGTTCGTAAATAGGCACAATACCGTTTTGCATTTTTTCGACCTTGTCTTTATCTATATCTATACATAAAACGTCGTTGCCTGTTTCGGCGAGACAAGTACCTGTAACGAGACCGACGTAGCCAGTTCCAATGATTGTGATTTTCATATAAATTTTATTTTAAAATAGAAAAGTAAAAATTTGATGATAGAAGTTTAATAGATTAAAACCTTAGGGACAAAAATATGATTATTTTTGCTCTAAATGAAAAAAATTAAAGTATTACACATTTCTGAAACTTTTGTCACAGGAGTTTATACTTACATTCAATCTATTTGTGCTTTTACAGCCCAAAATTCAAATATTGAAACGCATATTATTTATAGTCCAAACCGCGAAGGCACGGATCAACTTAATTTTAAAAAAGATTTTTCGCCTGACACAAAATTAGTAGCGCTTCCCATGCTACGAGAAGTTTCTTTTTTGAAAGATTACAAAAGTTTGCAACACCTTAAAAAAGCCATAAAACAAATAAAACCCGATGTCATTCATTTACACTCATCAAAAGCAGGAGTTTTGGGGCGAATAGCAGCAAAATTTTGGCCTACAGCAAGAGTCTATTACACGCCAAATGGTTATGCGTTTTTGAGAGAAGATGTTTCTCCGCTTAAGCAAAAGCTGTTTAAACTGATAGAACGTTGGATACCCAAAATTTATGGTGGCACAACCATAGCTTGTGGAGACACGGAGTACGAGTATGCAAAAGCCTTTGGAAAGTCTAAAATGGTGAGAAACGGCATTAATTTATCTGAACTTGAAAACATAAATGTCAGTTCAAACTCAAATCTTAAAAGTATTGTGACTTTAGGAAGAATAAGTGCACAAAAAAACCCGAAATTGTTTAATGCTGTTGCTGAGAAATTTCCTGATCTAAAATTTGTTTGGATTGGCGAAGGTGAGTTGCGGCATTTACTCACGGCATCAAATATTGAAATCACAGGATGGTTAGACCGCGAAAGCGCATTAAAACAATTAGCCACACACGATGTCTATATGCAAACTTCGCTCTGGGAAGGTTTGCCTTTTACTATTATTGAAGCTATGGCCTTGCAGAAGCCTATTTTGGCTACAAATGTGGTTGGTAATAAAGATGCGGTTTCTCATCAACACAATGGTTTTTTGTGTGGTAATTTAGAGGAGTTTGAAAATGCCATCAAACAATTACAATCTGAACCTGAATTGCTCAAAACCTTTGCAGAACAATCTCAAAAACTGGCTTATGAGAAGTTTGATCGGGATAAGAATTTTAGGGGGTTAATTGAGATATATTCAAAACATTCTCATTGAGAATTATTAACTTTCTTTTCTATCCTATAACTTAGAATTAGCGAGCCAAACAGTGCAAAATAAAATAAGCCTTGCTGAACATCTAAATAACTATCAGTTAGCATAGAAGTTATAATCAGAAAAAATATTAAAGTATATTCTAAATGACGGATAGCTTTTAAAAATATAGAAACAAGTATAAACAAAAAGACACTTAAGCCAAGTATTCCATATTGAAATGTAACAGACAAAAACTGATTATGAGCGTGAACTTTGTGAAGGTCTAAATCACGTGATTTCAATTCTCTATGGATCAAGTCTTTTTCAGTGCCTGCACCATAGCCTAAAAAAGGCCTTTCTTTAATTAAATCTATTGCTGCTGGCCAGAGCTTAAGTCTAAAATTTATTTGATGGTAATCAGTAGCAATTTCTGTAACATTATCTTTTCCAATGTCTATGTTCATAGAATGTAATGTGCTGAATATTTTGTCTTTTGTATATTTATTAGAACTTATTAATACAGAGCCTAAAATTAAAACTAATATAAAAGCGACTGTGTTTTTTAAATTAATCAGCCTCTTTCTATTCATAATAAGATAAACTAAAATTATACTTGCAAACTGAAGAATACCAAGTCTTACACTAAACAAAAGCAAGACAGAAAAAAACAGAATACTTATCCCTACACGCAGATATTTATTCCATTGGTTAAAACTAAACAGCATAAAAATTAATGCCGTACAAATATACATCGCATCTTGTGGCATATAGTTATGGAGCATGGACGCCTGAAAGAAATTATAGAAATGCCTTTGCTCAGGATATTTAAACCAATAAATCAACAGCTTAAATAGTGAAGTTAAGCAAAATACAACCCAAGATATCAAGAACAAAAACTTGCCAGTTCTTAAAGCCTTTGGGCTGATTTTATTGAAGTAAAATCCTAAAGGAACGAGAATTAGTGCCAAATTTTTAAATACCTTTTGCAGGCTTTCTTCAACATTACAGGTGTAAGACAGGCTGATTAAACTCACAAAAAAAAGTAAAGTAATAACAAGAACAGATGAGTTTTTATCTTTCTTTTTAAAGTTTAAAACTATTCCAGCAAACAAAAAAACACCAAACGAAATCACCACTAATGCATCGTTTAGGGGCAAAAGCAAAATACAGAGATAAAAGATATAATCTTCTATTTTATGAATTTTCAAAAAACTTATAATAGCGTTCAATTTAGCTGTCTTTTTTTAATGATGTTTAAGAATGCAAAATACAAGATCAGGAAAATGGCCATAAAAAAAACTTTATAAAAATATCCCATAGTAAAAGCATAAAGCAACCATATATAAAACTGAAAGGTTATAACCGCTAGAATTTTTGCATTTCTTTCAATAAATTTTCTTAAAACCCAACCTGCAAAACCTAAAAGTACAATAGTTAAAAAAATATGAGTCAACAGTGCAATGAGAACAGGAAAAATTTTAAACAAAATCCCAGGATAAGCATTGGTAAAATTAAAGCCACTATCAGCGTTGTTTTCTAGAACTTCTTTACTATCAGCAAATTCACTCATCATATTGGGCATGCCATAAAGTAAATCTGTAGGATTATAAGATCTTTCGGTATCATCAAATACAAAACGTTCTGTTGAACCCCACATCAAGTGACCTTGAAGACCGAAAATTCTATAAAAAATAGCTTCGTCTGGATCATAAATTTTAATATTAGCAAAGGGAACTCTAGCTTCGTATCTAGTGTAGATAACTTGGTATATCACAAAAGTTGAAATAGACAATATCACAATTATACTAAGTAATCTTTTCTTTAAAAATTGCTTAACCTTGTTTCTGTTCATAATAACAATAGGCAGGAAGAAACTGAAACTGCCATTAAGAATAGGTGAGAATTTTTGACCAATTAAAAAATTATAGAAAAAATATATCAGTAACATAATGGTTGAAAACCTCTTGTTCTTTGGGGCCAATATGCCGAGTATGAAAGGAATAAATGTTGCAGTATTACCAAATAAAGTATTAAGGAAAGGAAACCTAGAGTTTGACCAATATGTAAATCTTGACAGTGACATATCAAACAGTGGAAGTGGAGAAAGTGCCGCATTAAAAAGTAATATTGAAAGCACTATAATAGTGCTTGCCTTTAAAATTAAACTTTCAGCGTTTTTCCCTTTATATTTAAATATAAATGTTCTAAAGTCATATTTATCTAAAGACTTATGACTTAAATAAAGCGTCAAAAGAGTTATAATGAAGTAAAAACAGGTTATAACCGTAGCCCAACTAAAGTAACTATTTCTGCCTTGCTCGTTGATATAAATACCAGATTCTATGTATATTAGAGAAGGTAAAATGGTTAAAGACTGAAAAATAATTAAACCATATATAAAACTAAACGCAAAAGCTTTCCTTACAAAGTATATGCAAATCAGCAAATACGCAGCAAATGAAAAATAATTGATAATTTGATAGATATCCATTTATCCGCTTAGTTTTATAAAATTTAAATGTTCAAAAAGACGAGATATTTCATTGTTTATAATAGGCTTAAAGATAATTTTTAATTTTGATTTTGAACCTTCATCGCATCTTGAATATATTGTTAGCAATGCACTAGATATCATACTTGCAATATATTTTGACTGAATGTTTTTAAAATAATCTTCTTCTGCTAATAAATCATTATCTAAAATTTGAACTCTATTTTCCCCAAAAGCATTTTGCAAATAAGCTAGTTCAAAATCTAAGTATTGATGTCTTGGTTTATAGTAAACTCTATCAACCTGGAATGATTGTTCTTTTTCTTTTAGCTCGTCAATGAAATTAAAAAAAGTTTTTTTATATTCATTAAAACCAAAGATTTGAATTAAATTTTCTTGACCTAAGATATATAGGTTGTTTTTAAAATGATAAATGGTTTCTGTTTGTGTTGGTAATTTATGAACTCTTTTAGGAATAAAAGCTTTTTCGGGAAATGACAAATATTGCATAGTAGATTTATCATATTCTATACCTGACGAATGCCCTTGGTATTTTTTAAAAGGGATTCCAAAAATCTGAGACAATATTTTTTTTGTATAAAATCTGGTTTTACTTATGTTTTTAAAGCTGTGGTTGTAGTAGTTCAATACGCCGTCTTCAACAACTATAACTTCTGCATTTTTGTGAAAATTAAAAAAAAGATAGTTTGATAAAATATCTTCAATGTAAGCTAAATATATTCTAACTTTTTCTTCTTTTTTATATGGTTTAAGTTGATTAATAATTTTTCTATACGCCTTGATTTTTTTTATCATAAAATAAAAGTTATGAAAAAAATTGGTTCCTTTTTGCAAGAAATAAGCGTCCGATTTTATCACTTTTGCCCATATTTTTGGGCTGTAGTTTTTATTATCTGTTATTAGTATTTTTTGAGTATGCTTTTGATGAATTTCAGCTTGAATAATACACTCAAAGTTTTCTATATGTTTATCGGTTAGACCAAAATATACTTCAACCATAATATTTTAGAGTGTAAAGTGAGATTTAATACCCTTTCTTAAGCGAAGATAGGCTGAAGAAGAAATATTCCAAACAAACATACTTATAGATGTTGAAATAGCTGCTCCAATACCACCATAAATCGGGATAAGGGTTATGGTTAAAATAATATTTAAAATCAATGCAATGATAACTATGTTTCTAAAGACTTTTTGCTGGCCTATCATCTGCATTACCACACCAACTGGTCCAGTAAATGCATTAATGATTTGACCTGCACAAAGTATAATCAAAATAACTTCTCCTTCTACAAACTGTTCGCCAAACAAATTGAGTAGAAATTTTCTAAAAATTATAATAACTGCTATTAAACTTGAGCTTAAATAAAAATTGATTTTGGTTGAAAACTTTACAATTTTATTAAAATTTTCAATGTCATTTTCAGCATAAGCTTTTGCTATTTTTGGTGCTAAAATAGAGCTGATAGCCTGAAGGAAAAAAATAGATAAAGTAGATATTTTTAAAGCAATATTGTATATCCCTACATTTTCAGTAGTTTCAAAAACGCCCATTAAAAATGTATCCGTTGATGATAAAATGATAATGGCAGAAGATGCCAGCATCATAGGAAACGCATCTTTTAAAAACCCCCAATAATGTGATTTGTGCTTTAGCTTTATGCCATTGAAATCTCTATAAACTAAAAACAAACTGATTAAAGCTAAGACTAAAATACCAAAAAAGTGAGATTGAACGGTAATTATGGGGTCTTTATCTACGAAAAAATATAAAACCAACAAGAAGAAAAGACTGAGCAAAAAGCGACCAGGATTGTTGAAAAAGGCAAAAATATTATTGCGGCTTCGAGCTCTAAAAAAACTCGCCGAAATTAAAACTATAGACCACAACGGGACAGAAAACAAAACCCAAGGTAAATAGGGTAAAATCTCTGGTTTTGGTTCTACAAGCAAATCCACCACAATTTCTTCACCAAAAACATAGACAATAAAACAAATGAGTAAACTGACCAAAAACGATTTTGACACTGCTTTATAAAATAAGCCAACATCAGACCTATATTCAGGTTTTGAAAATACTTTTACAATATTGGTGTCAATACCTAATCGACCAAAAACGCCTATGAATAGAAAAAAAGAAAAACAAAGTGCAACTATACCGTAAATGTTAGCCCCATAAGTTTGAGTAATAAAAACAGAAAAAACATAACCAAAGATAGTACCACCAACTCTAAACAAAATATAATAAAAACTCTTAGACAGAATTTCTGAAAAATCCTTATCGACTATGATTGACTTTACTTTGTCTAAAAGTGGTTTTATCATTATTTTGAAATATGATCTTCTTGAATTCTATCACCTTTTGAAAGGGTTTTGCTCACTGTTTTTCCTAAAATACGTGCAAGGTGTTTAGGGTGCATTCCGAATCCAGGTCTTACACTACGCACATTTTTTTCTGTTATGATTTCGCCTGCTTTAATATCTTCAGCGACATAAAGACTACGTGAAAATTGTTTGCCAGATTTTTGTTTCTCTGTCAGGTTGTAGCTCACTTTCCCTAAAGCTTTTTCCGCTTCTCTAACTGCTTTGACCATAGTCGTAAATTGCGCTTTGTCGAGTGAAAATGAAGCATCAGGACCACCTATGCTTCTATCTAAAATAAAATGTTTTTCAATGACTGAAGCTCCTAATGCTGTTGCAACTACTGGTACAGTAGTGCCTAAAGTATGATCGCTCAGACCTACTTTAACATCAAAATCTTTGGCGTATTGTTGCATCATAACTAAGTTGGCTTCGTCTATAGGTGCAGGATATGAAGACGTACATTTTAGGATTGTAATATCATTGTTGCCTACTTTTCTACAAGTTTCAACTGCAAGTTTAATATCATCATACTCTGCAATGCCCGTAGAAATGATCATGGGTTTTCCTTTGCTGGCTGTATATTCAATTAAAGGAATATCAGTGATTTCAAATGAGGCAATTTTATAAATAGGTGTATTTAAATCTTCTAAAAAATCGACAGCGGTTTTATCAAAAGGTGACGAAAAACAAATCAAACCCTCTTCTTTGGCGACTTTAAATAGCTCTTGATGCCATTCCCAGGGTAAAAATGCTTTCTTATATAAGTTATACAATTTATTACCATCCCAGATTGTGCCGCCAGAAATAATAAAATCATTCTTGTCAGAATCTAAAGTGATGGTGTCCGCTGTATAGGTCTGAAATTTTATGGCGTCTGCTCCAGTGTCTTTTGCGGCTTTTATCGTTTCTATAGCAGTTTCTATATTGCCACCGTGATTGGCAGACAACTCTGCTATAATAAAAACTTTATCTGAATTCATATCACTAATATTTAAATAATAAGGCTGCTTTGTTATTGACTTCTTTTTCAGTAAAAAAACTAAACCCTGCTTTTTTAAAAGTTCTTATTGAAGCTTCATTTTCAGGTTTTATATAAGCTAGAATAGTCTGGTTACTATGCTTTTTTAAATGAGATTTTATAGATAAGTTCAAAAATACACTAGATAAACCCTTACCTCTCTGCTTAGGTGAGATGTTGATTCCTATTGTAGAGGTATTATCTTCAATATCAAACCTTATAATTCCTGATTTAATCTCTTTATAATAACACATATAATAATCTGAATTGGGATTGTTCAATCTGGATTTAAACCAATTTATATGGTCTTCAAAATTAATCTCATTAGAATTGAAAGAATTCTGTCTAGTAGTAGAATCATTTACCCAATTATAAATTACCTTGACGTCTTCTTGTATTATTTCTCTTAAAAAGTAAGGATTAAATTTAGAATGTATAACAACATCTACAAACTTATTACCAAACCTGCTATGATTTACAAATACAGCTTCTTTCTTAAATTTTAAAGCTTCAATGGCTTCATAAAGATGTGGTCTAATATCAAAAGCGTAAGTATAAACCTTATGCAACCCTAAATCTTTAAAAGCCACTTGTTCAATTAGTTCTAAATAGGTTTTCCAATGAAAGTGAAAATGTTCTTCTTCAAGTTCAGTGGCCATAATAAATGAAATCTCTGCATTTTCATCAATCCAATTGATATGAACCAATCCGCCGTAACCGATGCATTTGTCGTTTTCTAAATATGAAAATAGAATTTGGTCAGGTTGGTCTTGGTTAAATAATTTTGCGACTACATTTTTAAAATAAGCATCCTGTTTTTCCTTGGTTAAAGGTTCGGCTTGTCGAAGGTGATACATTTGTTCATTGCGCCATTGCATAATTTTATAACGGTCTTCAAAACGGATAGGGATAAGTTTAAACTCACCATTTGAAAATTCTTGCTGATTTAATTGCTGATATTTCATTTTAAATTACCTTTTTTTAAAAGACTCGCCGTTTTTTTAAAATTTAAATCACTTAAAATTGGAATTACATCTTTTAATTCTTCATCTAAATCATTATAAACTTTTTTTTGTGTTTTTTTAGCGTTAATCTTCAGTAACCAGGGATATTCTTTTTCAATAAATTTAATAAGATCTAAACCTACATTAAGTTTATGATGTAAAGCAATCTGATAGATAGTTGATATTACTAAATAATCTTCTGGATAATCTACCGTAAGCCTTAAAGATTCATTTTCAAAACAAACGAACTTAATTTCGTTAATTTTAAATGAATTGTCTTGTCGAAGCTTGAGGGTCACATGCTCTTTGTCCTGTGTAGTTAACTTCAATTTTTTTAATTTGAGTAAAGATCGAGATTTAAATAATTCAAAATTCATCCCTAATGGCAATCCCTTTGTAATGGAATAATCAGTCTTAGAACTTAAATGTTCCTCAATAGCATTATCTAAAATCTTATAATCAAGTATAGGATTGTCTGCTGTAACTCTTACAGCTGTATCATAATCTTTGGATTCTAAAATATTAATAAATCTACTTAAAACATCATTTTCAGAACCTCTAAATATTTTAACAGAATTCTTTTTTGCTATAATTTCAAGTTCATCGTTCTCTGGATTTACAGAAGTAGCTATAAATATATCTACTTCAAATTGAGACTCTTTCAATTGATTGATAATACATTCTAATATAGAATCTTCACCAGTTATAGGCATTGGCATCAAAATCTTTCCTGGCAGACGGGTAGATTTCATTCTAGCCTGTATAATAACTACTATTTTATTTTGCTGTCCAGCCACCATCTACAATTATATTTTGACCTGTTATAAAATCTGAAGCATCTGATGACAAGAACACAAAAGTGCCAGCTAAATCTTCTGGTTTTCCTACACGATTCAAACACGTTTTTTTTGCTAAATCATTTATGAACTTTTCACTCTTTTGTACATTTTTTGAAGGAAAAGGCCCTGGAGTTACAGAATTTACGAGTAGTCCTAAATTTCCTAAGTAAGATGCATAATATTTAGTGAGCTGAATAATCCCAGCTTTTGCAGCTCCATAATGAGGAGGATTAAGGAATTGTGGAAAACCATCGTAAACTTCAAACTGCGGAGCTGTCATACCATACATGGAAGACACATTTATAATTTTTCCATACTTCTGTTTTTTCATAAATGGAATGACTTCTCTAATAGATCTAAAAACACTATTTAAAGATCCATCTATACCATATTTCCATTCCTCATCGGTCATGTTTTCAGGGGATTGACCTTTACTATATAAAGCATTATTTATCAATACATCGAGACGATTAAATTGATCAAAAACGTGCGTAAATGCTTTTTTTATA
Organism: Psychroflexus sp. MBR-150; assembly: GCF_053628795.1. Classification (NCBI taxonomy): domain Bacteria; kingdom Pseudomonadati; phylum Bacteroidota; class Flavobacteriia; order Flavobacteriales; family Flavobacteriaceae; genus Psychroflexus; species Psychroflexus sp. MBR-150. Next base: position 53,255 of record NZ_JBRJHB010000001.1, on the reverse strand, counting down.
GATTCGGTAGAAGATATATCACAATGGACAAAATACAGGTTTTTATTATCAGAAAAAGCATTTTCAAATTTTTCAGCACTCCTGCCTAAAACAATAACTATTGCGTTATGATAAAGAAGACTATTTGTAATAGCTTTTCCTAAATGACCATAACCCCCTGTTATGAGCACAACTTTTTCTGTTAAATCGAAGGTGTAAATCATATCAAAATTTCCATTTGGATGGCTGTAATATTGAATCGCTTATTTTTACTGAAAAATGTTTAAGTTCTTTAGCACTTTCTAATGATTCTATATTATGTAAAAGTTGCTGACTGTTTTGCACACCTAGTATAACTTTGTCAATTAAATCGAATGAGAGTACATATTTTAATAAAGCTCCTGCAAGATTGGATTGAAACTGTTCTTGTAGTTTTGAAATAAAAGGTATAGCATCTGAAAAATGATGAGATAAATCCCTTGGATTCATAAAAAAAAGACCTTGTAAAAAAGTAGACCTTGTATGGATTTCGCAGTCATTCTTTTTTAAATCTTCCATAACCTCTTTAAATCTATTATCAAAATAATTGAAAGGAACTTGAACTAAATCAGGCATAATTTCTTTTTCTTTTAAAAGAAAATATTCTTCTGGTTCATTAAATGAAAAGCCTATTTTTTCAACCTTCTTGGTTTTTTTTAGGTGTAATAAATAATACCAAATGTCATTATTCTCTATAACATCAAGTGGTCTATGAGCTAAATAACCATAAATATTATCTAATTTCAGTTGTTTTAAGGATGTATCAAACTGGTGTTGAATTTTACCGCCTTGTTTCTCAGGAAGAAATTTAGTTATGATTTTAAATCTATTCTGGTTTAGCTTACCTAATACAGATTCAGACTCACCATAACCAAAAGCAGTATCGAGTGTATTAATTCCTTCTTGATGAGCTAAATTAAGAATTTTTGAAACTTCTTCAAAAGGTGTTTTTCCGTTATTATTTGAAATACCATAGTCAATTCCAAACTGAACAGTTCCTATTGCTATTTTTTCATGTTTATTCATTTAAAAAAGCTTTCAATAGTTTCAATGACAAATGTTTGCTCTTCTGTTGTCAATGTAGGGAACATCGGTAAACTTATACAATGCTTATAATAGTTTTCAGCCATAGGCAAATCGCCTTCACTCCAACCTAGGTCTCTGTAATAAGGCATCAAATGGCATGGAATATAGTGGATTTGAGCAAAAATATTTTGATCTCTTAAGTATTTATGCAGCTCTTTTCTTTTCTCAACTTCTATTATATATAAATGATAAGCGTGACCTTCAACCACTCCAGATTGACCTTTGATATAGGTTTTATTAATAAAAGCTTTTTGATAAGTTTTAGCTAATTCACGTCTTTTAGCTAAGCCTTGATCTGCTCTTTTGAGTTGGCTATATCCAAGTGCAGACTGGATATCTGTTAATCTATAATTGTACCCTAATTCTTGCATTTCATAGTACCATAAAGAATCATCAAAAATTCGCTTAGAAAAATCTTGTTGAATGCCGTGAGTTCTTAAATTGATTAAATGCTTATATAAATCTTCATTATTTGTGGTAATCATTCCACCTTCGCCTGCTGCAATATGTTTTACGGGATGAAATGAAAAAATAGCTAAATCAGCAAATTTACCATTACCACAATGTTGCTTTTCACCTTGACTATCAATAAAAAATCCGCCTGGTGAATGGCAAGAGTCTTCTATTATCCAACAATCAAATTCATCAGCCAATTGCCTAAAAGCTTCTAAATCGACTGCTCGCCCAGCAAAATCAACGGGTATAATACCTTTTATCTCTTTTTTAGTATCGGCTTCAAGTATTTTCCTAACCGCATTAATGTCAAGTAGATAAGTTTTAGGGTCTATATCTGCAAAGATGATCTCGCCACCACAATATCTTACACAATTGGCTGATGCTACAAATGTAATAGGAGTTGTAATCACTTTATCTCCAGGTTTTACTCCTAGTGCAATGCTATTTAAGTGTAGTGCTGCTGTTCCGTTTGATACCGCTACGGCATATTGAGAGCCTACATAATTAGCAAAAGCATTTTCAAACTCTTGAATTTTTGGTCCTTGCGTTAAATAATCTGACTTTAATATCTCAACAACTGCATTGATATCTTCGTCTGTTATGTTTTGACGACCATAAGGGATTGTTTTGTTTTTTAAATTTTTCAATATAAAAGATAGTTTTCAAAATTTAGCTTAACAAGCTTTTATTTTGTTTGATTTAATAAGGTTTCTCAAATTTTCTACTGTTTCCCATTCTGTGTTTTCATAAGAATTGTAATTAAAGCCTTCAGGCACTTTTTTGGCGTTGAAAGTGTTAATAAACTCTTCTATTTTCCATTTTGATTTTGGAGGAAGTATAACATAATATTTACCCAAATCATAGGTAAAATAAGAGTCTGAAGATGTAATCATTTCTTCGTGTATTTTCTCTCCTGGTCTAATACCAACAATAGGATAATCGCAATCAGGACCAATGGCTTTGGCTACGTCCATTATCTTATATGATGGTATTTTTGGAATAAATATTTCACCTCCCCAAGCTTTTTCTAAAGCATGCATCACCATTTTAACACCATCAAGGATAGAGATGTTAAAACGCGTCATATTTGGATCTGTAATGGGCAATATACCATCTTTTCTTTTCTTAAGAAAAAATGGGATAACAGAGCCGTTGCTTCCCATCACATTTCCGTATCTAACAACTGAAAATTTTATAGGGTTCCAACCCGTGATGTTATTGGCTGCGACAAAGAGTTTGTCTGAAGTTAGTTTTGTGGCACCGTAAAGATTTATTGGTGCACAAGCTTTATCTGTAGATAATGCGACAACTCTTTTTACATCAGTTTCTAAGGCTGCGTGAATTACGTTTTCTGCTCCACCAATATTTGTCTTAATACACTCATCAGGGTTGTATTCAGCCAGATGCACATGCTTCATAGCAGCAGCATGTATAACATAATCTACGTCTTTAAATGCTCTTTTTAAACGTTCTCTGTCTCTTACATCGCCAATTAAAAAACGCATTTGAGGAAATTGATTTGAAGGAAATTCTTGAGCCATCAAAAACTGTTTTTGTTCGTCTCTAGAAAATATAATAAGCTTCTTTATGTCTTTGTGATTATCGAGGATATATTTTGTCAAAGCTTTTCCTAAAGATCCAGTACCGCCAGTGATTAAGACTGATTTATCTTTTAAATTCATTATGGATTTTCATTTTAAAATGTGTGAATTAAGGAGTATAAAATCTTTTGGATTTTGAAATTACGTATTTGAATAGATAAAATAGCAAATAAAGACTTATCAAAAATAATGGCAACAGATATTTTTTGTCTTTATCAGTGATTTTCTCATTATATTCTAATGCATAGTTTGAATCTATTTTTTTTATAATTTCTTGTTGATTTTGAATTTGGGATCTAAGAAACCCATCGTTTTTTAATAGATCTTTCTTTTTTTGAAGAATATTATCTATCACTTGATTTTCGTTGATTGAAACTTTAAGGTTTTCTTTGGAGCTATTTTGTTCTTTAATCACAGATTCTATGATATTATCAATTTGATTTATGATTTCCTTATTCTGGATAAGTTGTTGCTTATAGTTTTCTATTAAAATATCTTTAATCCCAGTAAAATATTCATTTGCATTTATATGTGATAATAACTGATTGGTTATAGTTTTGTGATGATTTTGTCCTTTAATAATAAGTTTCACTCTATGAAAAGGATAATTGTAACTATTTACAGGGCTTTCTAAAAATTTATCTACATCATCTTGTTCGTCTAACAAAAGCTTAAAAATTTCTTTATTTTCTTCAGACTCAGATATAAATTTATAAATATCGAGTATGGGTTCAATTTCTATGTCTTTGACAAGGTCGTATTTTGAACCAAAAACCTGTTCAAGATAAACGGTATCTTTTTGTTTTATTTTAGCTTCAAGAGCATCTATTTTATTGTACAAATAATCTGTACTGCTGTAATTTGTAACGACTGTCAAGTCTGTTCTGTAGTTAGTTTTTAAGACCTTGTCCAAAAAATAACCAGCAACTACACCTACAACCAACAATATAATTAATACAAATTTGTGCTTATATAAAAAGAAGAAAATGCTAAGGATAACCTTTAAAAAAGAAATAAACAAACGTTTAATCTCTCCAAAAACCACACCCAAATCAATTTCATCATCAACAGTCGAGGGTTTAGTAGAATGTTCGCTCATAATGGGAAGTTTATTAAACTAACGGCAAATATATACAAATTAGTATCTTAAGAAAGATGAAATACTTGATAAAGCGTTGCGTCTAATAGGCGCGTTTTTTATTGCCTTCTACAAAATTGATAAAGGCTTTATTGACAATCTTACTACCACCAACGGTTGGGTAATTCCCTGTAAAATACCAATCGCCCTTATGCTCAGGGCAAGCTAAGTGTAAATTGTCAACGCTTTGGTAAATCACTTTTACTTTAGCCTGTGTGGTTTCATCGCTTAAGAGCTCCGCAATTTTATCAGAAATTTGCTCATCTGAAAAAGGAGCATAAATGGCTTTAACATAATTGTCAACAGCGGTTTTACTCAACTCATCTTGAGATTTGCATTTTTCGTAAACTTTTTTGACAGTTTCGTCATAAGTGCCGTGGTCTTTATGTAATGCTAAGGCTGCTCTAAAGGCCACAAAATCTTCTAATCTTGCCATATCAATGCCATAGCAATCAGGATATCGAATTTGTGGGGCTGAGGAGACAATCACAATTTGTTTTGGACCGAGGCGGTCAAGCATTTTAATGATACTCATTTTAAGCGTTGTTCCTCTTACAATGCTATCATCTATCACCACCAAATTATCGTTTGGCTTGACAATGCCGTAAGTCACATCGTAAACGTGAGCTACTAAATCGTCTCGGCTAGAGTCTTCTGTGATAAAGGTGCGTAGCTTAGCGTCTTTAATGGCTATTTTTTCGGTGCGTAATTTTTGAGATAAAATCTCGTGTAAACGTTCGTCGGTTAAGTGTTCTTTTTCTTGAAGAATTTTTTGATTTTTTTGGCGGTTGAGTTCATCTTGTGCGGCTTCAACCATCCCGTAAAAAGAAGTCTCAGCGGTATTTGGAATATAAGAAAACACAGAGTTTTCTGTATCAAAATCGATGGCTTTAAGCACTTCTGGCATAAGCAAACGGCCCAACTTTTTTCTTTCCTTATAAATTTCAGCATCGCTACCTCTTGAAAAATAAATGCGTTCAAAGGAACAAGATTTTTTTTCTAAAGGTTCAATGATTTGTTTTTTGACCACTCGACCATTGCGTTTGGTAATTAAGGCTTTTCCTGGTTCAAGCTCTGTTACTTTTTCAAATGGCACATTAAAAGCGGTTTGAATCACAGGGCGTTCAGAAGCCACAACCACCACCTCATCATCGTGATAATAATAGGCTGGTCTGATGCCATTTGGATCTCTCAGTACAAAAGCATCGCCGTGACCTAAAAGTCCTGCCATGACATAGCCACCGTCCCAATCTTTTGAAGATTTTTTTAATATTTTAGAAATTTTGATCTTATCAATGATATGTGGCGAGGCTTCTTGTTTGTTATAACCTTCGGCTTTGAGTTTTTTGTATAGTTTTCTGACTTCTGAATCTAAGAAATGACCGATTTTTTCCATGACTGTAATGGTATCGGCTTTTTCTTTAGGATGCTGACCAAGTTTGACTAAGTTATCAAACAATTCAGAAACATTAGTCATATTAAAATTTCCTGCCAAAATCAAATTTCTATGCATCCAGTTGTTTTGTCTTAAAAACGGATGAACGCTTTCAATGCTGTTTTTTCCATAAGTGCCATAGCGTACATGACCGAGCATCAGTTCACCAACATAAGGGACTTCTTGTTTTAGCTTAGTTAAATCATTAAGGAGTTCTGGGTTATTGGCAACCTCAGTATTAATCCGATTGTTTATGGTTTCAAAAACATCTTGTATGGGTTGTGCCGCATTTGAGCGATACCGACTGATATATCGATAACCAGGTTTCATGTCTAATTTAACACTGGCAAAACCTGCACCATCTTGGCCGCGATTGTGCTGTTTTTCAAGCATTAAGTAGAGCTTGTTAATGCCATAAAAAGGTGTGCCGTATTTTTCTTTGTAGTAAGACAAAGGTTTGAGCAAACGAATTTGCGCAATACCACATTCGTGTTTTATCAATTCACTCATAGAGTATAAAATGGCGTCATCAAAACCATAAGTGTTTAAGTTAAATTGATTTCAAATTGAGTTAGAGATTCAAAGTTAGATAATCTTTGTTTCAATTCCTCATCTTTGAGCTGAAGCATTTTTTCGGTGCCAAATTTTTCAACACAAAAAGATGCTAAATTAGAGCCGTGAATAATAGCTCTTTTCATATTTTTAAAAGAGATATCTTTACTTTGAGTGATATATCCTGCAAATCCGCCAGCAAAAGTGTCGCCAGCACCAGTTGGGTCAAAGACTTCTTCAAGTGGTAATGCTGGTGCAAAAAACATTTCGTCTTTATAAAACAACAAAGCGCCGTGTTCTCCTTTTTTAATGACCACATAATCTGGTCCCATATCTCTTATTTTACGAGCTGCTTTTACTAACGAATATTCGCCCGAAAGTTGTCGGGCTTCTTCATCATTTATGGTAATTACATCTACTTTAGAAATAACTTTCATCAACAATTCAAGCTCAGAATCCATCCAAAAATTCATGGTATCCAGAATAATCAGTTTTGGGTTGTTGACTTGTTCAATCACGCTCATTTGCACAGCTGGATGCAGATTGCCTAACATCACAATTTCAGCATTGAGATACGATTCAGGCACTACGGGATTAAAATTTTCGAGCACGTTGAGCTGTGTGTCTAAAGTGTCTCGAGTATTCATATCGTTGTGATATTCACCACTCCAAAAAAAGGTTTTACCGCCTTTCACAACTTTTAAACCTTCAATATTGATATGTCTATCTTTAAAAACATCAATATAATCTTGAGGGAAATCTTCTCCAATTACTGAAACGATACCAATATCTATATTATCAAAATTAGAAGCAGATAAAGCAATATAAGTGGCGGCACCACCGAGAATTTTATCGGTTTTACCAAAAGGGGTTTCTATTTTGTCAAAAGCTACGGTTCCAACACAAAGCAATTTACTCATAAATTATTTTTTTGCAAATATAGGCTTTCAAGCTTGAAAACGCTTATAAATTTAATGATTAAACAATGTTGAACCTGACTTAAACCAATGATTCATTCCATCTGGTATGGTGTTACTTTTTTAGTAAGTTTAAAATATATCTACTCATCATAAATATTAGAATACATCCCGTTTGAGGTTTTAAAAAACTTGCCCTTGACATAGCGATAATGCCTATCAAGTGACTTGAGTTGTGCCATATCTTCTTCTGTTAAAACGACGTTTGCACTGTCTAGGTTTTCTTTTATTCTTTTAGAATTAGTAGATTTTGGAATAACAGCCGTATGGCGGTGCAAGTGAAATGCAATTAAAATTTGAGCTGGAGTTACCTCGTGTTGTTGAGCCAAAGATTTTATAACCTCATTGTCAAGTAAAGATGGTTCATCATCGGCTTTCATTTCAGAAGAACGATCGCCGCTTCCCAAGGGCGAATAAGCTGTGAGGTGAATATTGTTGGAGTGGCAGAATTTTAATAATTCGTCTTGATGTAAAAAAGGGTGGAGTTCAACTTGGTTCATCTCTGGTGGATCATCTGTTTTAGCTATTAAATCTTTAAGTTTTTTTACACTAAAATTTGCAACACCAAGGTGTTTAACAAGGCCTTGAGATTTGGCTTCGAGCATAGCTTCCCAAGTTTCTATAATGGGAGCTTCTTCTAATGAAAGAAAATCTTCATCCTTTTCTGGAGAACCTTTTAAATCAGGTCTAAATGCTACAGGCCAATGGATAAGGTATAAATCTAAATAATCCAATTGTAGGTCTGTCAAGGTTTGTTTGAGTGCTGGAATAACATCTTCTGCTTTATGAGCATTGTTCCATAATTTTGAAGTTATCCAAAGGTTTTTGCGAGCAATTATATTTTTTTGAAAGGCTTCTTGTAGTGCATGTCCAATTTCTGCTTCATTGCCATAAACGGCAGCACAGTCTATGTGTTTATAACCTGTTTTAAGGGCTGAAATTACAGCTTCTTGAACTTTGTCAGGTTCTGATTTCCAAGTGCCTAATCCTATAGCGTCAAGCTCGTCTCCGTTATTAAATCTTAGTGTTTTCATAGGTTATTTAGTTTTTCAATAAAGGTATGAGAATTTTATGAAATGTTGGTTGATTTAAAAAAGCTTTAAGAACTTTTTATTGAGGCGAACACCTTCATCTTTTTATTAATCAAAATTGGTATAAAACAAGCATTTTGATTTCTAAAAATTCATTATCGATACAAAATTCTTATCAGAAATTCAATTAAAGAGCCTCATTTTAGATTCATCGAACTTAGAACTTATTATGACAAAATCTGCAACAGATTTGCTTCAACCTATGGGTGAATTTGCCGTAGATTTGCCTTTTAAAATATGGGATTAACAGAGAAAAAAGGGTTTTATTTGAATAACATCCCTAAGGTTAGAGGTTAAGCAAAAGCTAAGTATAAACTTAGTTTGATGTAGTTTTCATTCAAACAAAATAAGAGCGTTAGAAATGGATTTGTTTTAGAAATATCAAGACATCAACACGGCTAAGCTTACAAAAATCTTTAGATTAACTTACAGGATATTAGTCACATTGGTCGCAAAAAGTTTGACAGCAATAGCCAATAAAATCACGCCAAAAATCTTTCTGATTACAGTAATACCTTGATTACCCAAAACACGTTCTAATTTTTTTGACGATTTTAACACTGCATAAACCACGATAATATTAATGATAATAGCCACAATAATATTGATAGTATCATACTCAGATTTTAAAGATAAAAGCGTGGTCATAGTTCCTGCACCCGCAATAAGAGGGAAAGCCAAAGGCACAATGGCTGCGGTTTCTGGTGCATCATCTTTATATAATTGAATCCCTAAAATCATTTCAATAGCTAAAAAGAAAATAATAAAAGCACCAGCTACAGCAAACGAGTTGACGTCTATGCCTATAAGTTTTAAAATTTCTTCTCCAACAAACAAAAAAACCACCATCAAAATAGCCGCAACAATTGAGGCTTTTTCGCTCTGAATGTGACCTACTTTTTTTCTCAAATCAATGATGATAGGAATGCTGCCCAAAATATCGATGACAGCAAATAAAATCATACCAGCTGTAATAATTTGTTTAAAATCTAAAGTCATATTTCAAAAAATTTAGCCGACAAAAGTAATTTGATTTTTTATTTTGACAATCATCTTTTAGTAAAATAAATAATTAAATATTCGTTAAGTGTTTTACTATCTTTGCAGGATGTTTCAAATACAAGATACACTCGTTTCTGAAGAGATTTTAGATGAAGATTTTACCTGCAACCTTTCAGCTTGTAAAGGCGAATGTTGTGTGGCTGGAGATGCTGGTGCACCGATTGAAAATCACGAAAAAGAAACTTTAGAAAAAATCTACCCCAAAATTAAATCAGGTTTAAGACCCGAAGGTCAAAAAGCTATTGAAGAACAAGGCACTTTTGTAGTTTCAGAGTTTGAAGGTCTCGAAACCCCATTAGTCAACGGTAAAGAATGTGCTTATGTTACTTTTAACGAAAAAGGCATAGCCTTATGCGGTATTGAAAAAGCCTATCGCGAGGGTAAAATTGATTTTAAAAAACCTATTTCTTGTGAATTATATCCCGTAAGAGTTCAAAAACTCTCAAAATTTCAAGCGGTTAATTATCACCGTTGGGACATTTGTTCGCCAGCATGTGCTTTGGGTAAAGAGCTACAAGCACCAATATATCAGTTTACTAAAGAGGCTTTAATTAAAAAATTTGGTCAAGATTGGTATGATGAACTCGAGAAAATAGCTCAGCTTTATAAGGATGAAAATTTATAGCTGATAGCCTTATGTTTTAAAAAGTTGACTTCTCAGATTTTGAAAATAAAACAGTTATCTTGCTCTCTAAAACTAAATACACAAAATATAAATCACACATTAAGAGCAGAAAACTCTATGAAACGTATTCATCAAAAAAAATGATCAACAAATTGCAGAAATTAATACAGATGTGTTGAGATATGAGTGATTTACATCAATGATTATTAAAAATTGGTGGGCTAATATTTTGGTTATTAATGCACTTAAAAAAAATGCCCAAATAAGCATCAAATAGATTTATTTACCTTTGTCTAATATTTTTTATAAAACATGAATTTCAAATGAAAATTTACACCAAAACAGGAGATAAAGGCAAAACATCACTTTTTAGCGGGAGAAGAGTTGCTAAACACGACCTACGCATAGAGAGTTATGGAAGCATAGATGAACTAAATTCCTACATTGGAGTCGTTAAAGACCATGCACCAAGTGGGGAAAACTTAGATTTGATTAATAAAGTGCAAGATAGGCTTTTCAACATCGGTTCAATTTTGGCTACTGAAACTGAAAAAATAAAAAACAGAAAAATAAAAATTCCTAAAATTCATGACACAGACATAGAAGAATTAGAAAAAGCTATGGATGTAATGAATGAGCAACTTCCTAAAATGACCCATTTTTTGCTTCCTGGTGGTCATCCTGTGGTTTCGTTTTGTCACGTAGCCCGATGTGTGTGCAGAAGAGCCGAACGCCGCATAACAGCACTTGCTCAAGAAGAAACAGTAGATACCAATGTTTTGAAATATGTCAATCGTTTATCTGATTTTTTGTTTGTATTATCTCGTTATTGGGGTAAAAAGACCAATGCTAAAGAAGTGAAATGGATACCCAAAATCGATTAGATGATCAAAAACACTAAAAATTTAAGGGTTTTTATCGCGATAGCTTCACTAATCATAGTTGGTTTAACGACATGGAGTATATTTCTATTTTACGAACGCATTAAAGCTGACGAGCGACTTAAAATGGAAATTCTTTCTGAAGCCATCAAAGCCATTGATGCAGACGATGTGTCTAATTATCGAGAATTGGTAAGAAAAATTCAAAATAGCAACTCCAATATTCCAGGAGTTATTGTGAATGACAAAGGGGAAATTGTTTTTAAAGTTAATTTACCTCAGGAGATTGAAAAAGATTCTATAAAACTCTACAATTATTTAGAAAATATAAAAGATGACAATGCTCCTTTAGAAATAAACCTTGGCGATCAAAACCAAATTTTATATTATGGAAACTCTGAATTGCTCACAAAAATTAAATATTATCCTCTAATTTTATTGGTAATCATTTTATTGTTTATCGGTTTGCTCTACTTTTTTTATACCACATCTAAAGAAAGTGAAAAAAACAAGCTCTGGGCAGGAATGGCAAAAGAAACCGCACATCAAATCGGAACACCGCTTTCATCTTTGGTAGGTTGGCTTGAAATTTTAAAATCAGAAAACCTAAATCAAGACTATATCATTGAAATCAAAAAAGATATTGATCGTTTGCAAACAATTGCCGAGCGCTTTTCAAAAGTTGGATCAAAAGTAAATTTAGAAAAAACAGATATTATTGAAGTTACACAAAGCACTTTTGATTATCTAAAAAATCGTTCTTCTAACCTGATAACTTTCTCAATTGATATGCCCAAAGAGCCTACTTATGTTATGCTCAACAAGCCTCTCTACAGCTGGACAATTGAAAATTTAGTTAAAAATGCCATCGATGCGATGAAAGGCAAAGGTGAATTAAAAATTGAAATCGTAAGAAGTGGAAATTGGGTTAGAATTTTAGTCAAAGACTCTGGAAAAGGAATATCTCTAAATCATTTTAAAACTATTTTTAAACCAGGCTTCACAACAAAAAAACGAGGTTGGGGTTTAGGACTTTCTTTAGCCAAACGGATTATAGAAGACTATCATAACGGAAAAATTAAAGTCCTTTTTAGCGAATTAGGAAAAGGAACAACTTTTGAAATTAAGTTAAAAAAGCAATCATTTAGATAATACCCAATAACTTTTAAAAAAGAGATATTTTAAACTAATATTTTTATTTTACTCATCTAACGTGAGTTCGATATAAATTCCAATAAAATATATTCATATAAAATACAGATATTTGATCATTTGTCATGTCGATAGAGCGAAGCATGAGCGACGAGACATCTCAGGTGGATGAGATTACTCATGATTCTTCGTTCGAAATGACAAAATTTGCTTACAAAAAGATGTAATTATCTGATTTACAGATTTCAATAAATCGAACCCACGTTAATCTATAGGATGTATTTTCTCTTTCTTCCTATTGTGTTTGCAAAATTTATAACAAATTTAGATTTAAAAAAAAATATCGATTAAATCATGTGATATTAATTAATGAATAAAAAAAATGTTCTATATTTATCATATATATCTTTAGTTATGAATTTTATCACAGATTACATACTTCTCATTTTTGTTGTTTTTTTGCTTTTTAAAACCTTTTTTATTGTTAAACAGCAAACCTCTGGAATAGTAGAACGACTTGGAAAATTTAATAGTGTAAGAAGTTCGGGTTTACAATTAAAAATACCTTTGGTTGATTCAGTTGTTGGGCGTATAAATCTAAAAGTTCAACAATTAGATGTTTTAGTTGAAACCAAAACCAAAGACGATGTATTTGTAAAACTAAAAGTCTCCGTACAATACAAAGTGATGAAAGACAAAGTTTATGATGCATTTTATAAACTAGAAAGCCCACGAGCACAAATCACCTCTTATGTATTTGATGTTGTAAGGGCTGAGGTGCCAAAGATGAAGTTAGATGAAGTTTTTGAACGCAAAGATGATATTGCCATTGCTGTAAAAGGCGAACTGAACGAAGCCATGCTAGATTATGGTTATGATATCATCAAAACCCTCGTTACAGATATTGACCCTGATGAACAAGTTAAACAGGCTATGAATCGTATTAACGCTTCAGAGCGAGAAAAAGTTGCTGCTGAGTTTGAAGCCGAAGCTGAACGTATCAAAATTGTTGCTAAAGCAAGAGCCGAAGCCGAAAGTAAACGCCTTCAAGGTCAAGGAATAGCTGACCAAAGAAGAGAAATAGCACGTGGTCTTGAAGAAAGTGTTGATGTGCTTAACAATGTGGGTATTAATTCTCAAGAAGCATCCGCACTTATTGTAGTAACACAACACTACGACACCTTGCAATCTATTGGAGAAGAAACAGACACCAATTTGATTTTATTGCCAAACTCACCTCAAGCTGGCAGCGAAATGCTCAACAATATGATTGCTTCTTTTACAGCATCAAGTCAACTTGGCGAGCAAATGAAAAAGAGAAATAAAGAAAAAGGTTTGGGTAAACAACCCGATAAAAAATAAAAAATAAAATGTTTCACTACAGCATTTTTTGTCATTATTCAATAGTAAATTTCTTATTGAATAATTCGGGTTAAAACTTAAAAACATCAAGTAGTTTTTGAATTTAAACTATCAAAACAATATTTCCGGTTCAACCAAGTCATTGAGCTTGTCTCTTAAATCTGCTTTTAACAAATGCAAGCCGTATTGATAAGACGCATTCATCCAACCAAAACCAGATGGTGTGATGTAGTTAAACTTTGTACCAACATTGCCATATTCAGCGTAAACTTTATGAGTGCAATTTACCACATCATATTTTTCAGGTATAGTGCCATTATAATCGGCAGCATTTTTGGTAATCAACCATAACCAGCGGTAAATCAATTCTTGGGCTTCTTCATCATAGCCGTAATTCATCAAACCTTTCCACATCATCATTTGATGCGGAGCCCAACCGTTTGGATAATCCCATTGGCGTGCTACATCGCTTGTGGCGTAACGCTCAACTGAAGCTTTTGACGAAGCTAAAATGCCACATCTTGCTTTTAGGGTTTTAAGCAAACTGCTTTTAAGATGTTCCGCTTGTTCTTTTGTAGCTAATTTTGCCCAAAGTGGATAATAGTTAGTTGCAGATTCATAAACCAAAGGTTCTTGGGTTTCAAAGTTATAGTCGTAAAACACTTTATCTTTTTCATTCCAAAGCAATTCGTTTACAAGTTGTTTTCTATCTTTAGCTTTATCTAACCAATATTTAGCCTCAAAAGTTTGATTGCCATAAGTGAATGAATTATTAAAATAAGTTTTGATAAGGTAAGCAAAATCAGTTTCATATTTATAAAGCAAACTGTTTAAAGCCACGGTATTCAAATCGGCACAAACACCATCGAGACGCCAAGTGGTGTCGTGACCGCTTTCTCTTAGACTGCGGTCGTGCAAAAAGTATTCGTCTAAACTAGGCAAGTTCAAATCGGTTTTTAAGTTTTCACGAGCAGGCAAATTTCCATTTTGATAAGCCTCAGTAAACTCTTTTAAAGACATATCATATTTTTCAGCATACATTTCAAGTTGCTCATCAAAATGACCTGGCTCCGTTTCTGGTGGAATACCGATGCCTTCCGCATAATAACGATTTAGCCCGTTTTGAGTTAACTTTTTACCTTTTTCCATCCAAACTTCAAAGTATTCTTGCATTGCTGCCCGTGTCATTTCTTTTAACCATAAACTGTCTTTTTCGTTTGTACTTTCGTAGGTTTCTCTAATAAAAGACGTCATAAAAGGCGGTTGACTTCGGGTGAGATAGTAGCTGCGATTGGCATTCAAAATTTTGCCGTAGTGTTTTATTTCATAGGCGAAATTTTCAATCATGGCTTTTGACAAATCTTGTCGCCCGTCAAGATTTAGACCAACGCTTTCAAAATAAGAATCCCAACCATACATTTCGTTAAAACGACCGCCAGGAACGACAAAAGGAACGCCTTTGTTATCTTTAATTTTTAGGCTTAAAATTCCAGGCTTGTCGTTGATAGATTTGACATATTCAGGCGAAATATTTTGGGGTAAAACCACAACTTTAAAACGCTCAAATTCGCTTTCAATATTTTTGAAATAGTCAATTCCTATCGAATCTGTAGCAGGGACATAAAGCCTGCGTATTAAGCTATCAGAAGCTTTGCTGTCAGTCAATATGCGTTCAAGCCCTGATTTATCCACACGTCTTGTTAAATTGTTCCAGTATCTGGTTTTAATCAAACGCGATAGACGCTCTGCAGGTTTTTCTTTGATGCGACTCAGCGGAATTTCTACAATGTCTTGACCTTTATTTTTAG
The DNA here is from genome assembly GCF_053628795.1 of Psychroflexus sp. MBR-150. Classification (NCBI taxonomy): domain Bacteria; kingdom Pseudomonadati; phylum Bacteroidota; class Flavobacteriia; order Flavobacteriales; family Flavobacteriaceae; genus Psychroflexus; species Psychroflexus sp. MBR-150. The sequence continues at coordinate 38,011 of NZ_JBRJHB010000001.1, read as the reverse complement.
CCGTCGCCAATTCTTGCAAAAGATTTGATAAATAATAGGTGCTTTCTATCAAAACCTTTTGACCATCAATGGTTTTGATGGTATAAGATTTATCTCCCGTATCTTCTTTGGTGATTTTTTTATCTCTGTCGGTATCTTCATCTTGCTCTAAAGACGAAAGCGTTTGTTTGACATTTACTTTTAAAATATCTAATGTTGTTTTATCTTGACAAGACATAAATAAAAAAACAAGTATTAAAATTTGAAATCTATTTTGCATAGTATTTAATTTTACCAAAAACTGATTACAACTATAGCGGTAACAACTAATAAAATAACAGCCAAAATCCTAAAATTATGATACCATTTTACGGATTTAAGTTCTTCGGTTTCAGTTTTAAAGATTGAACGTTTATACGTATATTCATCTATTTGTTGTTGTGGTGGCGGTGCTGTAGCAAGACTCACAACCGTATGGATAATTATTGAAATTATAAACAACCACGTAGCAATAGCCAAGAAATGCAAATCATTGATGAACGGCACCCAACCAAAAACTTGAGATAAAATAGCAAATAAGGCTAACAAAAATCCTGTGATCAAACTCACAATAGATCCGTTAGCATTTGCTCGTTTCCAAAACAAACCCAAGATAAAGGTCGCTACAGCTGGCGGACTGGTATAGGCAATGACCAATTGTAGGTATGTCCACAACGAATCACTAACACGCTCGATAAATGGCACCCATGCAATGGCCAAAACAACCAAAATAACAGTAGTGATTTGTCCAGCTTTTACTAATTGCTTACTGGTAAAATCAGGTTTTATATTTCTGATAAAATCCATCGTTACCAAAGTTGATGCTGAATTAAAAGTAGCCGATACCGACGACATCATAGCGGCCATCAAGCCTGCAACCACCAAGCCTAAAATACCAGTTGGGAGCAACTTAAAAAGCAAAACAGGATAAGTCAAATTAGGACAATTTGCTAAATCATTACAAATACTTCCGTCTGTCAACACATAATGTAATTCTGAAATATCAAGATTATGAAACAAAATCAAGGCTAAAACACCAGGAACAACCATAATTAAAATCACAGGAAGTTTTAAAAGTCCGGCAAACAAAGCACCCCATCGACCATGATTAAGGTCTTTTGCCCCAAGAACACGCTGAACCATAAATTGATTGTTAGCCCAAAAATAAAATCCAAGCAATGGCACGCCAGTAAGCAAACCCCACCACGGCATAAACTCATCATTCAATGGTCGAACTAAACTAAAAACCTGATCTGAAGTTTGCGGAATGTATTTACCAGCCGCTGCACGTTCAGAAAAATCAATATCACCAGATTGTAATAAACCGTCAACGGCAGTCATCATAGCATCCCAGCCTCCACCAAGTTGGTCAAATGCAAAATAAGTAATTAAACAAGAGCCTATAATCAATAAAACAGCTTGAATAACCTCGGTTTGTATCACGGAATTCAAACCACCAGGAATTGTATAAGCTGCAGCAGCAACTGCCAAAATCACGAGAATTATGGTTGAACTAATGTCAGGAAATAATAGAGATAAAACGATTTTTCCTACATAAAGACCAGCTGCGGTATCAACTAAAATGTTACCAATCACTGTTATCATCGAAAAATAATAGCGCGAACGTCTATCGTAGCGACGTTCTAAAAACTCTGGCATTGTGTAAACCTTTGAGCGTAAATAAAACGGTAGAAAAAATATTGAAAAAAATATTAAAATTATGACCGCCATCCACTCGTAGTTATACACATGAACATTAGTTTGGTATGCATCAGAAGCTAAACCAACCAAAGTTGAACTGGATATGTTTGCAGAAAACAAGGCTATACCTACAATAGGCCAAGTCATTGTGCGACCCCCTAAAAAATAGTCTTCGGAACCACTACGCTTTGATTTGCTAATCCCATAGATAATGATGCCAACCAAATAAATCACAATTACACTGATGTCGATGATAGATAAATCATTCATATTGATAGTTTTTTAAGAAATAATTTTGTTAGGTTTAACAATACGATTGTGAATATATGTAAAAAAATTTAATACAATCCTTAAAAAATTAATGTAAACGCTTACATTATTTTCATTTTGATAAATTTCAATTTCAAAGACATAAATAATATCAAATATAACTTCACAAAACAAATTTTTTATAACTTTGAAAGTTAATTTATTAATCATTTTTATAATGAGCGTAAACGTTTTCATCAGCGGAACAGGGTCATACACTCCAGATAAAATCATTCCAAATTCATTTTTTGAAAAAGTCGGTTCTAACGACGAATGGATATATAAAAATCTAGGCATCAAAGAAAGACACGTAGTCGAAAACGAAACGACCTCTGATTTAGCTGCTAAAGCAGGATTAAATGCTATTGAAAACGCTGGTCTTCAAGTCGGAGATATTGATATGATTGTGGTAGCAACAACCACACCAGATAGACAAGCACCTTCATGTGCCTGTTTTGTTCAAGACAAAATAAAAGCTTACCAAGCTGTAGCATTTGATGTTGCTGCTGTTTGTTCGGGAGCTTTATTTACAATTGCTGTGGCTCATGAGTTTATCAAAACGGGACGTTATAACAACGTTTTGGTTATTGGTGCAGATACTTTTTCAACCATTACCGATTGGGAGCGTCGAGATTCTGTGTTTTTTGGCGATGGTGCTGGTGCTTTAGTGCTTAGCCAAACAACTGATAAAGACAAAGGCTTCATCGATTTTGATATGCATTCTGATGGTCGTGGCAAAGAGCATTTCACTATTCCTGGTGGTGGTTCTGAGCAACCAGCTTCGTCAGATAGTTTAAAAAACAAGCAACATTACTTTCAAATGAATGGTAAAGAAGTCTTTGATACGGCAATCAAAGTCGTGCCTAAATCTATTAAAAATATTCTTAAACGCAATCTAATTAGCATTGATCAAATTCAGTATATGATACCTCACCAACCGAGTATAGGAATTCTTAAAAGCATTGCTAAAACCATAGGATTACCTTTTGAACGCGTAACAACCAATATGGATAAGTATGCCAATACCTCTGGAGCAACAATTCCCTTGGTTTTAGATGAAACTCATAAAGCTGGAAAATTCAAAAAAGGCGACTACCTTATTTTTGCTGCTGTTGGTGCAGGTTGGACTTGGGGAACTGCGCTTTATAAATGGTAAAAACAAAACTATGTTTAAAGGAAAAACCTACATTATCACTGGCATTGCCGATAAGCATTCTCTTGCTATGTATGTGGCTAAAGAAATTATTAAAAACAAGGGAAAAGTGATTTGTACTGGTCTTGGCGTGAGTTCTTTTCATAAAAATTTATCGGAGCGTGCTCAAGCATTTTTAAATCAGAGTTATCAGCATTTTGAAGATAGTGTAGAAGCCGAATTAGGCAAAGATGTTGAAACTCATATTTTAGATGTTACCCTTCCTGAAAGCATAAACGATTTTTGCCAAAAATTAAAAGATAAAAATCAACCCGTAGATGGCTTGCTTCACGCCATAGCTATGGACAAAACCATCAGAAACAAAAAAGTAAAACCTTTACTTGAAGTCAATTTTGATGAATTCTGTGAAACTATGCAGGTTTCAGCTTTTTCATTGGTTAGTCTAATAGCAAATTTGAAGGCATTTGATTTATTGAACCCTGGATCGTCAATTTGTTCGCTGAGCTATATTGCTGCTCAAAAAGTTACATTCCATCCTTATCGAAATATCAGTATTGCTAAAGCCGCTTTAGAGCGTATTACCATTGAGTTAGCAGACGAACTTGGTCGTCAAAATGGCACACGAGTCAATTGTGTTAGATTTTCACCTTATCTTGGTAGCAAGGCTGGAACTGCAACCCTTAACTCTTCTGATGTGGAATTTGCAGGGCAAAAAAGTCCTCTTGGCAATGCTCATCCTCAAGATTTAGCTTATGAAGTAGCTCATTTACTCAGGCCAGATATGCGAATTACAGGCGAGATTAGACATGTGGATGGTGGTTACAATATCATGGGATAGCATTTATCATTAAAAAAGCAAGTTTAGAGATATAAATCGCTAAATTGATTGAGTTTTCGGAATAAAACGAAGAATGAGGAGAAATCTCATCCTACTGCGATTTCTCGACGCTCATGCTTTGCTCTATCGACATGACAAATGATTAAATATCTATATTTTATTGGAATTTATATCGAAGTTTTGTTATTTTAACCAATCTGTTTTATCATCAATACTTGATTGTCTTTCAAGCAAAGGCAATTTATCTTCAAATTTTCCGAGATACAAAAAGCCCAAGCAATTTTCCCCTTCATTTAATGAAACGAGTTTGCCGAGATGATTTTTAAATGCTGGCGTACTCCAATACATTCCAATATTTAAACTTGAAGTAGCCAACCACATATTTTGCACTGCCATGGCTGTTGCAGCGATTTCTTCCCATTCTGGGATGCTTTCTTTTGGGTCTCTTTGCATACAAACTGCTATAACGTGACTAGATTGATCAAATTTTTCTACAATTTTTTTAGCCTTAAAACGTTTTGGTTTTTCTGATGTTTTGAGATAAATATCCTTAAAATATTTAGCCGCTTTAGCTTTAAAATCATCACTAAAAACTTTGAATCGCCAAGGTTCAGTTTTGCGATGCGTAGGTGCCCAATTGGCTAATTCTAAAAGCTTTTGAATATCTTCATCAGGAATAACTTCATCGGTAAATTGATGTGGATAAACTGAGCGTCTGTGTTTTATACAATCAAATATGTCCATAGTATTTTAAAAAAGCTGTAAGTTTTGTTTCTATTCTATACTTTTCTTTATCAGTTAAATTTGAACCTGAAGGCAAACATAAGCCACGGTCAAACAATTTTTCAGCAACGTTTGTGCCGTAATAAGGACAATCTTTAAATACAGGCTGTAAGTGCATGGGTTTCCAAAGAGGTCGGCTTTCTATATTGTCTTCTAAAAGAAATAATCTCAAATCTTCTCTTGTAAAATTTGCTTTTTCGTTAATCGTAATAGCAGATAACCAATAATTTGAAAACACTTTATTATCTTCTTTTTCAAAGACTTCAATGCTATTTATATTTTCAAAAATGTTTTTATAGAATTGGTGCATTTCACGTCTTAAGGCTATGTGCTCATCTAAAACCTGCATTTGTCCTCGACCGATTCCTGCAACAATATTACTCATTCTATAATTATAGCCAATTTCGGTATGTTGATAGTGTTCAGCATTGTCTCGGGCTTGTGTGGCATAGAAAACGGTTTTCTCTTTTGAAGATTGATTTTTACAAACCAAAGCACCTCCACCGCTGGTCGTTATAATTTTATTTCCATTAAATGACAAAGCGGCAAAGTCACCAAATGTGCCACAGTTTTGATTGTTGTAGGTTGATCCTAAGGCTTCTGCAGCATCTTCAATTATAGGAATATCATATTGTTTTGCAACTGCATTGACCTGTTCAACTTGATATGGCATTCCATACAAGTGAACCGCAATAATGGCTTTAGGTTTTTTACGTTTTTGAATTCTGTCTTTAATGGCTTCTTCAAGTGCTTTAGGGCAGATATTCCAAGAGTTTGGTTCACTATCTACTAAAATAGGCCTTGCACCTTGATACACAATCGGATTTATAGAACCGCAAAAGGTAAAACTTTGGCAAATAACTTCATCGCCATGGGAAACCCCGAGTTGCACTAAAGCTAAATGTATGGCTGCTGTTCCGCTACTTAAAGCTGCAACTTGTTTATCCGTTTTTAAGTAGGTTTTAAGATCGTTTTCAAAACCATTGACATTTGGACCAAGCGGAGCAATCCAGTTAGCTTCAAAAGCTTCATTGATGAAGTCTTGTTCATGACCTCCCATGTGTGGAGAAGATAACCATATTTTTGAAGGTTGAGACATAAGAATTGGATGTTTGATTTAAAATGTAAAAATAGGGATTAGCTTGTAGTTTTTAGTCTCGCATTTTTAAATATTTTGAGATTAAGCTGTAAGGATAAAACTCAATGCAACTTGACTTCTTAATGGGGTTTAAAAAATTCGGATAATGATTAATCTTATCATTTAAAAACCCATTTAAGCATTAAAATTTCTATTTTTGAATTTATTCAGAAAAATATTTGATGAAACCACTTATCATTGGAACTCGAGATAGCGAATTGGCTTTATGGCAAGCTAAAACAGTTCAGAAGCAATTGGAAGATAACGGCGTGAACAGTATTTTGCATCCCGTCAAATCAAGTGGTGATTTAAATTTGGATGTGCCACTTTATGAAATGGGCATCACGGGCATTTTTACCAAAAGCTTAGATGTAGCACTTATCAAAGGCGACATCGATTTGGCCGTGCATTCTATGAAAGATGTGCCTACTCAATTACCCAAAACCCTCATTGAAGCAGCAGTTTTGAAGCGTGCCAATCCTTATGATATTTTGATTCACAAAGGATTGGATTTTTTAAAACAAACAGGGCACATTGCTACAGGAAGTTTAAGGCGAAAAGCCCAATGGCTTAACCGCTATCCCAATCATAAAGTGAGTAACCTCAGGGGGAACGTTAATACCAGACTTCAAAAGTTGGAAGACAACAACTGGGATGCAGCCATTTTTGCTGCTGCAGGTTTAGAGCGTATTCAATTTACATCAGAAAATAGTGAAATATTAGATTGGATGATTCCTGCACCAGCTCAAGGAGCAATGCTCGTGGTTTGTAGAGAAAATCAGCCTAAAATATCAAATGCAATTAAACCACTTAATGACGAAAAAACAAATATTTGCGTAAATATAGAACGCTCATTTTTAAGGACTTTAGAAGGTGGATGCACAGCACCTATTGGGGCTTTAGCTCAAATCAAAGCTGATGATATTCATTTTGAAGGTGTTCTTTTGAGTCTTGATGGTAAGCAGCGTTTTTATATTGAAAAGAAATGCAAAATTTCTGATCACAAAGGCTTTGGGGAAATCTGTGCCAAAGACATATTAAACCAAGGTGGCAATCAATTGATGGATGAATTAAGAGAAATTCTATAGCCGTTATGCCACTTGTGTTATCTACTAAAATTTTAAATCCCATTCAAAAGCGACATTTGTTTGCTGCTGATATTAGCTTGGTCGAATACAATGCGGTTCAAATTAAAGCTTTATATCCTGATTTGCCAACACATTTTAAAAATGGCGTTTTTACCAGTCAAAATGCAGTGCGATTGGCTATGGCTCAAAACATAAAAATTAACAATGTGTTTTGCGTTGGCGATAAAACCGCAGAATATCTTAAAAGCTTTAACCTCAATGTTCAACTTAAAGCCGATTATGCTAAAGACTTAGCAGAACAAATCATCAGGTATTACCCTGATGAACATTTTGATTTTTTTTGTTCTAAACAAAGACGAAACGATTTGCCTGATATACTTTCTAAACATAATGTATCTTTAAAAGAATATCATCTTTATGACTCTGTATGTCATTTAAAAACATTTCTTAACACATTTGATGCGGTGTTGTGTTTTAGTCCACTTGGGGTAAAAAGTTATTATGAAATTCACAACCAAAAACCTATAGCAATTTGTATAGGCAAAACCACAGCAAAGGTTGCTGAATATTATACAAAAGAAGTTTATCAAGCTTCAAAAACCAGTGTTGATAGTGTGATTTTAAAAGCTATTAAGACCCTAACCTGAATAAACTAACCTCAGTTGAATGGGTAGAGATATTGCAACAAAAAAGCTGCCTGTTTAGGACAGCTTTATTTAATAATATTTTTAAAAGGTCTGAAGGTTAATAAACCTTTGCCCTATTGTCTTTAATGTCTTTAGCTTTTTTTAAAGCTTCAATAACATCATTTTTAGGGTTTTGTAGTTTTTGGATGCGTTTTTGAGTTTCTTTAAGTGCTTCATTTTTATAAGAAGCTAAGGCAGGAGCTTCAGTTTTTTGAATTAATTTAATCACATAAACTCCTTTTTGGCCTTCAACAGGTTGGCTAATTTCACCTTTTTCTAAAGCAAAGGCTACTCCTACGACTTTAGGTTCATCACCAGCACCAGGAATTAGCGGGTTTTGCATATTTACAGCATTAGCTGTTTGAACGCTAACATTAAATTGACTGGCAATTTCATTTAAATCTTGTGAGTTTATTTGAGAGATAATTGCTTTGGCTTTTTTCTGTTTTTCTAAAATGGGAGTTACTTTTGCTGAAGCTTGTTGAGCAGACTGTAAGCCTTCTTTTTTAATTTTGTTAAGTTGAACTACAGCGTAACCTTTGTCTATATCAAATTGCTTAATATCGCCAGCTGAACTCTCTTCATTGAATGCCCAATTTACAATTTGTCGTTGTGCACCAAGACCAGGAATTTGCTCGTCTAAGGCTTTCACGCCAAGAACAGGCTTAACTTCATAATTGTTTTCTTTTGCAACTTCAGTAAACTCGCCATTCTTTGCGTTTAATAAAAAGTTACCAGCATTTCTGTAAACTTCATTTAAGGTTTCTTCAGAAGGTTTGATCTTAACCACTAAATCAGCAAACTTATACATTGTGCTTTTTTCTGAATGTTCTTTGACGTGGATGACGTGGTAACCAAATCTTGTTTCAACAACTGTTTTAAAGCCAGGCTCATTGTTGAAAACAGCCTCGTTAAAAGCAGGGACAAATCTGCCATATCCATTCCATCCTAAATCACCACCTTTTTCAGCACTACCAGTGTCAGCAGAAAATTCTTTAGCAAGCTCATCCATTTTAGATGGATTAGCTTTTATAACTGCAAGCAGGCTATCGGCTAAGTTTTTAGCTTCTTCTGGTGTACGTTGTATGTTTGGGTCTTGAGTTGAAATTAAAATATGACTTGCTTTGGCTGAGTCTGGCATTTTTTGGGTTTCGACTAATTTAGTAGCCTTCCAAGCCTCAGATGTTTTGTATGGTCCATAAACTTCACCTATATCTAATGATAGAAGTTCATGCTTTATATCAGATGGTAATTGGTTTTCAAATTTAAAAGTTGCGTTGTAAGGTTCGTCTGAATTTATATTGATAAATGCACTTTCATCTTCAGTTGTTTTAAAATCTTCGATAAGATTTTCTAAATTGGCTTTAGCCTGCTCAATATCTTTTTTTGAAGGTTTGTCTTCAAATAAAACATATTGAATATCTCTTTGAGCTTCTTGTTGAAATTGCTTTGGATTTTTTTTGATATAATTTTCTATTTCCGAAGTTGAAACTTCAACATCTTCTGCTTTATCAAATGGAATACGAACCACTTGAAAACTTACATTGTCTGACTGTAACTTATAATTTTCTTTGGCTTCGAGCAAAGTAGCACCAACGCCAGCTTTAATAAGGTTAAAGTAGATTTCTTGTTTTACTTGGTTGGCAACGCTATTTTCATAGTTTTGCCACTGTTGAAATTGTTGAGGTTGTGTTTCTTTTAAGTTTGCGAGATATTCGGTCATTACTGCTTCGTCAAAAAAGCCTTCGCTATTAGAAAAATTTGGATTTCCTGCTAAGGTTTCAGAAAGTTTAGCAATAATTTGGTCACGACCAACTTCAATTCCAAGTTCTTCAAACTCTTCTTCCAGGGCAAGTTCTTGGACTTTAGCATCCCAAACTTGTTTAACGGCTTGCATGGTTGTTGCACGACCTTGAGTTTGTTGGATGTAGTTTTCAACGTTTTGAGCAAATTGAACTCTATCGATTTTTTTATCGCCAACTGTTCCTATTTCTTGAACAGATTTTTCAGAAGAAAAACCACTAGTGTTGATTAAATCTGACAATACAAAGGCAAAAAGTGCCAGTGCAATTATAAGGATAAGGATTGCTGTTTTTTTACGTATTGAATTTAATATTGCCATTTATGCTTTTTTTATAAAAATATAGTTTGCGAAAATAAGGTTTTTGTTGAAAATAAGTCATATATCGGCTTATTATTTATCTGACAGTCTCTTTTATTTTATTTGTCTTCTTGTTCATTCACAGAAAGTTGTATGAGTTCTATTTTTTTGGTAGAGGCTTCAAGAATTTTGATTTTAAAATTATCAATGACAAAACTGGTGTTGGCTTCTGGAATTTCTTCAGCGTGATTCATAATGTATCCACCCAGAGTTTCGTATGATTCACTTTTGGGAATATTGATTTTATATTTTTCATTGAGGTAATCGACTTCGTGTCGTGCTGAAAATTTGTAAGTATTTTCTTTAACCACTTCTTCAATAAGTACTACTGGGTCGTGTTCGTCTTCTATTTCGCCAAAGAGTTCTTCTACGATGTCTTCTACGGTCATCATCCCACTTGTGCCACCGTATTCGTCTATAACAACGGCAATGCTTTTTTGTTTTTTAATTAAGTTGTTCAGGATTTCTTTGACATGAACAGTTTCTGGGACAAAGATTACTGATCTTAATATTTCAGAGATATGTTGAGGATGTTTAAACATTTCAAAGGAATGTACATAACCTATTATATCATCGTTGGTTTCTTTGTAAACCAAAATTTTTGAAAGTCCTGTTTTTGTAAATAAATCGATGAGTTTATTGGGGTTTTCATCAATTTCAACCGCTACAATTTCGTTTCTTGGTATCATCACTTCTCGTGCTTTGACATTTGAAAACTCCAGGGCGTTTTGAAAGATTTGAATTTCTGAATCCACCTCTTCATCAACTTCTTTAGACTCCATTTGCTCGCTGATATAGTGACCAAGCTCAACTTTTGTGAAATTGAGTTGAACGGTATCGCCTTTGACTTTAAATATTTTTTTAAGGATAATATCCGTCAATCCAATTATAAAATCTGTAAATAGCCAAAATATGTAGTAAAAGATAATTGCTGGCAGGGCTAGAATTCTAATAATTTGATTGGCATAAATTTGAAAAAAAACCTTAGGTAAAAATTCTGCAGTAACCAAAATAAGTGCAGTAGAAATTAAAGTTTGAGTAAATAATTTAGCCTCGTGCGTAAAATAATACAAAACCGAATTATTTGTATGGAAATCAGCAAGCCAATCGGTTAAAACATCACCCATAAACAAGCCATAAATCACTAAGGCGATATTGTTGCCAAGTAGCATTGTGGCAATAAACTTTGAAGGTTTTTCGGTAAGTTGTTTTAGAGCTTTAGCAATAAAGTTGTTTTGTTTTTTTTCAATTTCAATATGCAATTTGTTAGAAGAAACGTAGGCAATTTCCATACCTGAAAAAAAAGCAGATAGCAAAAGGGAAATGATAATGATGAGCCATTCAATTTGCATTATGACTTGTCTTTATATTTATTTCTAAAATGTCTTTTAAAAAAGAACATAAAAATGGCAACTAGGGCTAAAAAAATAAGGAGTAAAGCTTGTTGATAGGAATCTTGCCAAACCACAAAAGCTCGAACTACAAATAAAATGGCAAATACGAGATAAGCGTATTGAAAGAATTTAAAAAATTTCACGGCTATAAAATTAGATTTTACAAAGGTAAGAAAATATTAAGCCATTAAACGCAAAGTGTATTAGCTATCGATGTAACTTTAGCCTAAAGTGAGTTGTCTTCAATGACTTGTATTCCGGTATTGGTTCTAGAGTTAAACACCGTAAATTCTTGGTCAGAGTCAAAGCCTGTGCCATTATTTTCGGTACCGTTAGCTAAGCGTATTTTGTAGTTTCTGTCTGTAAAGACCCATTGTTTAGCTGTATCCCAATAGAGTTGAGAAGTGGTTAAAACAAGGCTATCAGATGTGATAATTTTCACGTTTTTTCTCATATCAATAAGATTAGAATTGGCGTGAACGATTGCAGAATCGGCTATGACAGTGTTTTTTGTGGAATCGCTATTAAAGAAATCTACTTCAACCCCAATAGGAAATATTCTGTAAGGGTATTTTTCATGAGAATAATCTAGCATTTTTGGACTTTTTAAGTTAGCCTTTACAACACCACTATCGGTGAAAAAGAGATTGATGTTTTTGGCAACACCTTGTGGTGTATTGACTTCTAAATTAAATTTATTGACTTCGTTGAGGTTGCTATCACAAGCAAAAAGCATTGCAGCAAAAATTATCACTACAATGCTTTTTAAAGTTATTATTTTAAGTTTCATTTTAAAGGTTTGGCACTTTTACGCTACCGCCAACCCAACAAGAGAAAGTTACAGTTTTGCCTTGCATACCTTCTTGGAAAATATCAGATTTTGAGGGAGCACGTTGCTCGTAACTATTAGCGGTTTCTGTGGCATGACTTTTTAAACTTGCATCTACGCTTGCGGCACGTCTTGCATAATCTGCAGCTTTCCAATAAACCGCTCTTTTTTCAAAAGTTGTATTACCGCAGTTGTTAGCACTGCTAGCAATCATGTCTGCTATTCTTAGATAAGCAATACCCATAGAAGGTTTGTTATTCAGAGCTAGGTTGTAGTAATTTCTAGCAGAAGAAAAAGCCCCTCTTTTTTTATAGACTTCAGCGATGCTAAAATATGCTTTAGCTTTGTCAAGTGGTTCTTTTTCTAGTTCAGCTGCGTTTTTGTAGTATTCTAAAGCTTTGTTGGCATCGCCATTTTGCATAGCTAATTTACCAAGGTATAAAGCTGTTTTTGCAGAAGGTTCAATATCGTGAAGTGCTTCTACCAATTTAAAGAATAACGGATCAGAAGTACAGTCTTTTGCGTTCATTCTTGAAGAAGCAATTCTAAGCCAGTTTATATCTGTTTTCTTTTCTTCAAAATTCTTATTATACATTGGTATAAGGTTGTCACAATCAGCTTTATCTCCTAACACTTTATTAATTCCCTTTTTGATCAAGTCGTAATTTTTAAGATAAATTTCAGCATTTTTTTCTTTTCTTTTTTCTTTTGCAGTCAACTGTTCACCGTTTTGTTTTTTATCTAAAATGTCTTTAGCCACTACGGCTTGCTCATTTTCCATTCTTTCTATTTGATTGATGATTTGATCGTATTTTACAAATAGGTCATTTATAGATTTTTTGCCAGCATCTACTTGTTTATCATATAATAAGAAGTAAATGTAAAGCCCTTTAGGAGAGTGAAAGTTATCACTATCTTTATTCCAAGATTCTTCAAAGTAATTAAATTGTTCGTCAAGGCTACCCAGATCATTTTCATACATTATTTTACCAATTTCAGCATTGTATTTACCAAAAGGAGTTTCATTAGTAAAATGTTTCATTCTTAATTTGATATTATCAATCATCATTTGGGCATATTCCTTTTGTTTGGATTTGTCTCCATTTTTTTGAGCCTTATCAACAAGTTCTCCAAACATTTTATCAGCCCGTTTATATAAAACAATATTGAAATCAGGGCATTCTTTTATAAGTTTTTCATACCGTGGTAAAGCATCTTGATAAATTCCAGCCTTTGCACTATCATTAAACAAGCTTAAATTTTTTGTACATTCTTGGGCTGTAATGTTGTTTAAACCCAAAAAAGCTGTTACACATAAAACAAACAGTTTCGTTTTCATAGTTTATATATTGTTTAATTATACTTTGGTTTTTGAAACCATAAATCATTAAAGGACAAACTTACAAAAAAACTGAAATAATTTTCTTGAATTAAATCATTTGTTGTTTTTCCGCGTTGCCAAAATTCAGCACCAAGATTAATATTGGTGAATAATCGACCTGCTGGTAGTCCTACTCCAAAAGATATGCCAAACTCATCTATCGACTCTCCTTTATATTCTAGACCTGTCTGTTCATAGCGTAATCCAGCCCTATAAACTATACGTTTCAAATAGCCACGAGGTGCGTTGAATCTTGGTATAAAAAAGCCACCGAGCTTAATTTGGTTAGATGATACAAAATCTAAGTCGATATTATTATTAAAATTTATTGCAGAAAAATCACTCTTGCTTTGATAAACATATTCTAATCCTGCAAACCATTTTCTGTCTTGACCAATACCTATACCAGCATTAATTTTTGAACCGAAATCAATTTCTGAAGATGTGGTAATGGCATCATTGCTGTCAATTATAATTTCGCTGCCATCACTACCAAAAACAATGGTGGCGAGCTGTCTATCATTATCAATATTTAAAGAAGTTTCTGGCGAATAGGATAAAGCTGTTTTAACGGTATATTTTTTCTTGAACTCAAATTGGTGTTGCAAGCCTATATCAAAGGTAAAGCCACGAATGTTGGTATTATTAATCTCTCTTGAAGAGCGTTCTATGTTGTTTTGAATTATTAAATTTTTATTTTCAATGTCACCAAAATTATAATTAAGGGTTACACCAACACTTAAATTTTTGTAAGCGTTAAACCCTGCAGAGATATATGATGTATTAATGCCACCTCTCCCATTTAATGATTCTGCGATATTATCCTCAATATTTTGTATTTCATAACCTACGGCTGATAGAGGTTTAAGTCCAAAACCTATCCCAAGTTTTTTGAGAGGAATACCTATACCTATGTAATCTATCGTTGAAAATTTTATGTTGTCTGTTTGTGAGCCTTCTTCAATTTTAAGACTATTGGCTGTTGTAGCTATACTAAAAGTTGTAAGTTTCAGCTTAGAGTAAGATGCTGGGTTTTGTAAATTGAGATGAATACTATCTGAAAATAAACTAATTCCTCCCATCGACCTATTTTCTGTGGTACCTTTAAAGGTATTGTTACCAACACCAAAAAAAGAATATGGCGAAAATGTGCCTTCTTGTGCATTGAGGTTAACGGTAAACAGTAATAATAATAAAAATGTTTTTTTAATCATTCAAAAGATATTCGAGTATAGCATGCAATCCAACTAGTTGAAAAGTTGAGTTGGCAAATATGCTATTTTTTAATTGTGCAGACAAATATTGTTGGTCTCCACCTGTTAAAATAACTGTTAAATCTTTATAATCAGACTTATAACGTGTAATATTTTGATCTATTTCATATACAACTCCTTGAATTACACCATTTAGTATAGCATCTTTGGTCGTTTTGCCTAAAGGTGAAGTCATTGGTTTTTCAATTTTTAGCCGAGGTAAATTAGCGGTAAACTGATGTAAGGCTTTAAAACGCATATCTAATCCTGGAGAAATATTCCCGCCTAAGTAAGCATTTTCAGCCGATTTGAAATCGTAAGTGATACATGTCCCAGTATCTATTACCAACACATTTTTATGTGGATACATTTGATGAGCTGCGGCTACTAATGCCAAGCGGTCAAGGCCTAATGTTTCAGGAGTTTTATATAGATTTTTGAAAGGTAGCGGAGTTTTATGATTGAAATGGAATACTTTAAAATTTGCATTAAAAAACTCAATCCACTTAAAATCGACCTTTCCAGAGGCAGCATATATTAAATTTGGAGTTTCATCAATTTTGATCAATTGTTTTTTGAGATGTTGAAGAAACAGAACAGGTTTAGATTTATTTTGCCAAACAATCTCATTATTTTCAAAAA
The DNA here is from genome assembly GCF_053628795.1 of Psychroflexus sp. MBR-150. NCBI lineage: Bacteria > Pseudomonadati > Bacteroidota > Flavobacteriia > Flavobacteriales > Flavobacteriaceae > Psychroflexus > Psychroflexus sp. MBR-150. The sequence goes on along the minus strand of NZ_JBRJHB010000001.1, from coordinate 22,637 downwards.
AAGCACCTTTAACAAAAGTATTACCAATATCTATAACTGCATTCATAGGTTGCAAATGTAATAAATGATTTTTTTGAATAATTGTTTTGGCAATACAATAATTGCATATATATTTGCAAACCCAAAACTGGTGCCTTAGCTTCCCGAAGTATCGGGAGTAGAGTAAAGGACTGAAAATTAAAAAATAAAGTAAAAGCCATAATTGGGAAATTAAAACTGGTGCCTTAGCTCAGTTGGTAGAGCAAAGGACTGAAAATCCTTGTGTCCCTGGTTCGATTCCTGGAGGCACCACTTTCACAAACCCTAATCGCTTAAAAAACAAGCTTTTAGGGTTTTTTAATTTAAAAGAGGTTCAATAACAGGTTCAATGTAGATAAGTTTATAAAAAGAGGGTATCATCTTTGATAATCATATTATAAACTCTTTGACTTCTTTTGCTTCTAAGCCCATATAATCGCAAAACTCCGATACACTTACTACTTGGTGGGGTTGTTTATTTAAGTGCTTTCTGATACGGTTTAATAAACTCCTGCCGTATCTTTCTGTTTTGCCTGTGATGATGGCAATGTCTTTAGGGTAGATACAAATTCTCTTTTTCATTGATTTACTCTATTGGTTTAATACACTATCCATACTTTATCTATACTTTACCCCTGCTATTACCTTATTTAAAGCTGGAATATATTACAAATATAGGAAATATCTATCAATATGATATTCACTATAAGTAATATCTATTTTTATTTGTATATTTGTGCTATAATAACCATTAAAAATATTTAGAAATGGCAAAATTAGGCGGTATTTTAAAAATTGAAGGAACGTTAGACAATATGACGTTCTACAGAACAAGAGATGGTCATCTTGTAAGAACAAAAGGTGGCGTATCTAAAGAAAGAATCCAGAATGATCCTGCGTTTGTAAGAACTCGCGAAAATGGAGCGGAGTTTGGAGCGTCTGCATCGTCTGGTAAATTATTGCGAACTTCAGTAAGAAACTTACTGATGAGAGCAAAAGATAATCGTGTAGTAAGTCGATTAACGCAAGCAATGACCAAAGTAAAAAACTTTGATACAACTTCCGTAAGGGGAGAAAGAAAAGTATCTTTAGGTTTGGCTACTCCAGAAGGTAAAGAAATTTTGAAAGGTTTCAATTTTAACAATAGAGCCATTATGGATTCTATTTTGTTTTCGCCTTTATCTGTTGATAATGTCACAGGTGAAGTCACATTAACAAACTTGAACCCTGCAAATGATATTGATTTTCCAAGTGGAGCTACTCACGTGAGTTTAACTTCGGGGTTTGCAAAAATTGATTTTGATACTGGTGAGAATGCAATTGAATTAAGTTCAACTGTAAATTTACCTATCGATAATACTACAGCGACGCAAACATTAGTTCCTGCTGGTGTTCCAACTGGATCAGGTAATGATTTTATGTTGTTATTAGTTGAGTTTTTTCAGGAAGTTAACGGTAACCAATATATTCTTAAAAACGGTGCGTTTAACGTGTTAAGCATTGTTGAAATCGCATAGATTTTAGGATTTAAATTTTAACCTTTGAATTTAGAAAGCCCTGCAATTCATTTTGTAGGGTTTTCTTTTTATATCTTCAAAAGTATTACTTTTCTAATTTCCCTTCCAATATTTTGAAAACAAAGAAAAAAAATAAAAAAAGAAAGCAATATCACATATGGCTTGGATAGGGTTGTCAAGTTTTTTTGGAAAAAGTTTTTTCTATAAAAAAATGAAATATAGTATTAGAAATGTTTTAAAAAAAAAGTTTTTTCAAAAACCCGCAGGGCTTGAACTTTACTACCCGATAGCGATGGCTGTAGCAATGCCATATATCTTTGTTTTCTTTTTTTGTTTTAAATATGTTTAAAAAAATCAGTAACAATACTGCTATTTAATCATCAAAGAAGAATTCGTGAATTTCTATTAAAGACCCTCGGCTCATTTGTATTAAATTCATTGTTTCTTTTAAATAAATACCAAAAGACCGTTCATTATAGATAAACTTCATATCGGGAGAATAATCTGTAGCTAAATACATATCACCGTCTATTTTATAAAAATCAATATTATCACCATTACGTACCTTTATACCTCTATTTACTACTTTACCATTTTTTAATGCATCTCTTATAACATTATCGTTAGAAATACCCGATGCGACCTTTGAGTAAGAAACCATCATATTTAGCCATTCCTCACTATCAATTAAAAACCATCGGACTTTGTCAAAATTAATACCATACTCATTTATCCAGCCATAACTTGTAAAACCAAATAGTACAAACTTCCTACCGAGCTTAGGTTCATCGTCTACTATATCAAAATCTTGAATTCTAAATGAAATTACAGATGTTGAAGACATATCTTTAAGTTTCTTGCCATCAAAATCTAAAGTTTTAAGTGAGAATTGGTCATAATTAGGGTAATTGGCTAAAAACCATTCTGTTGCGTTTAACTCAGCTTGTTCCTTCATTTGCTCCACAGCTGCAACACCTACACCTATGGCTAATAAACCACCTGCTACTGCTGCAACTGCAGCACCATCATTTTGTGCTTTTAAATTTTGTGGAAAAATAGATAATACAATAAAGGATAAAATAATTATATGTTTCATAATATGTAATTGGTTAAAGAATGTATCTTAACAAATATACAATTTTAATTATATTTAAAACTGGAATAAATGATTATCTAAAAAACCTAAAGTTATAGAAACATTACAAACCATAATAACTCAAAACGTGTAACTGGCAGGTAATCCAAAGGCGCGAGCCGCCTGCGAGTGGAACAACGGGTGTAGTGGCAATAGGTATGCAATACCGCCACTGCTATGTTTTAAACACTGTTTGGCGCAGTAATTGGTCGGTTGGGGAGAAAAAGGGCTGTGCCGTAATGGAATGTAATGCAATTGATGTTGTTTTATTGAAAATCAAATGTGTTCAAACAATACTATAAAATCAACTGAAAATCGAATCGTATTTAAACTTGCAAAATCAAATGCTTGAAATGGAATGTAGAAACAGCTCTTTTTTGCGCGGTTTGAATAAGGCTTTTTTTTGTGACCATAGGAACAAAAAATAAGCTTTATGAAAACTTGGATGCTCCAATTACTGTGACAAACTATTAGCCCGTTGTGACCGCAGGCTCGCGCAATTATGCAGTAGCGGCTGCACCCAAATAACATACTTGCGATAGCAAAACCTTATGGGTTTGGGTGCAGGAGTAGCTACGGGTGCTGGAGGAATGGCGTGTGTGTAATATGGCAAATGAATAGACTGCTGTAGCTTTAAGCGGAAGCAGGCGTATGAATGGTAGATACAAGGGAGTAACAAGCAAATAACGACTTATGAAGCAATTTTTTTCTATGAAAGCAACTAACTGCTATTATCTACTAAAAACCCCTTGTAGCTATGCTATATGGAACAAAACAGAATGACGGAAGCACACCTTATTACCTGCCACGATATGGTATATTTAACTATAAATGGTGTAATGAAAACGGAACGAAAAGAGGGCAAAGGCAAAAAGTAAATGCTATTGTTACAATTATTTTTCTATACCTACAAACGTGATATAGCTTTTACTGCGGGGAAGCAAAATGGGTATGGCTGTAGTGCAACGGAAGCTATACTTATTTTGCTGGGGAAATACAACTATTTGTAACCTGATAATATTTCTAACTCTTTAGATACAGATTCTATGATTTTATCAAAATTATATTTCTCACTAAAGAACAGTAACTCAAGCTTATAATTAAAATCAGCTCCTGTATAATTCAAATTTAACTTACTATAAATTTCATCTTTATTTGATTTTAAAAACCACCTGTTAAAAAGCCTATTTCTGAAGACTTGTCTATTATCATTTGAGTCACAGATATAAAAGATAACTGCATTTGGATTATTGTAAAAAAAATCAACAACTATTTTAATAATGGTACTACTTACATATAAATCATTCCTTTTAGAATACTCCTCAACTACATTAAAAGATAGCTCGTAGACTTCATATATGTAATCGTTATCAATATTATGCTTAAAAAACTCTACAGCATATGTATTGTTGTTTTTGGTGATAAAATAAAAAAGAGGATTTTCATCCTCTTCTACATAATAATCGTACATTTAATGAAATGCTATTTTTTTAATTGTCTTTTTAACTTTGATAATGTTTTAATGTTACGCGCTTTCTTTAAAGCTATCATTTTATCAAAAGTTTTAGCAACTTTTTTATTAGCTTTTATGTTAACAGTGTGTATCATTGTCTTGTTTATTGCAAACATATAGAATATAAATACTTATATCAAAGCATTTTAACATTTAATGCTGACAGCTAATCGACTAACACCTAAACACTAACCCTTAAATATTGTAAATAAAATAATACTGATATAAGCTTTACCACACTTTTATGCATAGAAACGTATAAAGCTTTCTACCTATTATATACAAACAATACGAATAAAAATATTTTAAAGCAATTTTATTTCTTAAACATCCTATCAAAACTTTTGGTAAAATAACCCTTTACAGAATCGTTAACTCCTATTGATTCGTTGTAAAAATATAAGTCAATATTTACTTCTTTATCTTCAAATTTTACACTGTGGTCGTTAAAAATGTTTTCATAACCTTTTGCTTTATCTTCTGCATTACCTGTGCCGATTCTGTTGCCTTTTGGGTCTATGAATTTTATTATTAAATTGTCTGAATCTTTTTCTTTTAACCAAAAAATGAAGTCAGGGAAGAAATTTCTATATTGCTGCAAAGCAGAATCATAGTATGGTATCGATACATCATCTGTGGATTCGTCAAGTTTTGAAAAATACCACCAATCATATTTAGACAGTTTCTCTTTATTCTCGTCTAAGCGTCTTAAAAACTCAACTTCAGATTCTACCCAAACTATGTGTTTAAATAACTGCTTATTCGATTCTGATGATAACAATAACGGATTATAATAATGCTCTGATAGAAACTTTGTGTTTATTTCAAGTTTTAAACCATTATAGTTGTAAATTATAGGTACGCCTTGATTATTGAAAAGGCTAATTTGATGCTGAAGTTCTTTTTCTGTTATTTTCTTGTTGTTGTAATCTGATACAATATCATTAACAGATGAGTATTTAAGTTTTTCTGAATCTAAAGAATCTAAAATAAATTGCTCTAATTTTAATAACTCACCATCTGGTAGATTTGCGATTTCTATTTTTTCAAAGTGATTAATTTCAGTTAATATGGGTTGGAAATTCTTTAGTCGTTTTGGTTTTTGATGAAAATGGTTATTAAGTAATAACAAATTGTCCATCGGAGTTCTACCCGAATGTTCAATTTCAAATTTAAAGTTTTTATCATCTCTAATTTTGTCAAGTGCTGAAACTAATGTCTTGGATACGTTAGTTGGTACTTGCATTAATGCTAACTTATCTTTTATTCCAGATTCTAAACCAACATAATCAATTAGTTCTTTGTATTCAAGCTTATTAATTGTATAAGTTGGTATGACGGCCTCTACTTCTTCATATTTTGGAATTATGAGTTCCTTAGGAATCTTCGTTTTTCTAATGTTTTTTACAATCTTCCAGTCATCTGCTTCTTTTTCTCGATTTAGGTTTTCTGTAATTTTTTTTATGACCTCTTTTTTAGTAGCATAAATGAATAGACTTTCCAATGGAAGGCATTCTTTTAAAACTTCTTCTCTTGCTTTAAAATCAATATATTTTTCAAGTTGTTTAATTTCTTCAGGGTTATTGACAAAAGAGAGTCTTTTTCTTACGTCTGGTATTGGTTGAATTCTTACACCACGACCTATGGCCTGTAACACGAATTTCTGCGCACTCTCATCAACACCAATATTAATAAAATTCACAACATTTGGTCTATTGCTATCCCAACCTTCAGTAAATATTCTTGAACCAAGTAAAATATTGATTGGACTTGATGTTTTGTTTATTTCATTAAAAAATGATTTCGTTAAAGGGGTTTCAGTATATTCATAATCTTCAAGTATATTGCCACCCCAATTAGTCGCTTCTGAAGCACGTAGAAGGCAAAAATGCTGACCTGAATCTGCTGTTTTGACCCGAAAAGCAATTTCTCCAGAATTGCCTACAATACGAGTATATTCAATTTTCCCAAAAGCTGAGGCATTAAAGACTTGTTTCAGGATGTCTTCTTTTGTCAGGTCTTCAATATCTTGTACAAACCAACCTGGAATATTCTCTGTGTTGAATTGATATTCTTTATTATCTAATAAATCTCTTTGTAATTTTTCCTTTGCTTTATTTAGATCGTAATTGCCAGATGCCACAACTGCCAATTGTTTAAAAAACAGTTTTAATTCTGCATTCTTTGTATTTACTTCATTAGCAATAGTTAATAACAATGGGTTATGAAATAAGGCAGGGTGTTTAGCTTTGATGAATTCTGCTTTCTTTTTAATAGCTGTTAAAGTTAATAGAGATTTTACCACCATCTCCGTTTTATCAGCCTCTGAAAATTCATCTTGTTTTTTCTTATTCCAATTTTTATACTCTTCACCACTAATAGTGATATGTTTACCATACCCTTTTTCAATAAACTTTTTCAGGTTAAAGTTATACGCTGTTGTAACAATATCTATAGTATCTGTAAAAGTAGCTGAAAAACTAAATATGAAACCTTTACTTGCAAGAATAGAATAATAGGCTTGCCTTACACTTTCATCTTTATCTCCTTTGTGTGCTTCATCTAATAGAACATACCATTTGCCACCATTTAGAACAGTTTTGTAACTCAACAATTCAGTTTTGTCAATATCTGTGATGTTATCACTTCTATAATAAAATACGGTTATGGCATCTGTATCATAAAGTGATGTTTGTAAATGTTTTTGTTTTTCAAATTCTCTTAAATCTTTAAGCTGTATTTTGACTGAACTATTTTTATTAAAAATTTCAATGTGTGATTTTATCTGGTTTAAAATTTCAGGTTTAGGTGCCAGAATAAGAATATCATTTTTTGGTATAAAATCATTTTGTGCTAATTGGTGAATGAACTCAATCAGTTTTATTAATACTAATGTTTTACCCGAACCTGTTGCCATCCATAACGAAGCACGGTTTAAAAACTCTGAAAAAGGAATTTTATCCTCTACTACATTGAAATATTGCCCTAATAAACCAAAGTGTTTACTATCTTTAGAATAGCTTATTTGTTTCTTCCAGTCCTGTTGTGTTTGGAAATTATAATGGTCATGCAGGTGTTCTTTTTTTTCAAAATAATAGTAAAGCGTATTTAATGCATGTTTTAATGCTACTTGTTGATATTCATGAAGCTTCCAATCGATACCAAAAGTTTCTTTATCTAAATTTTTATAAAACTCAGGCAAGGATGCGGGGTTATCTTTAACTAATTTTTCTAAAACTATTTTCGCCATTAATCTTTCCTTTTGTCTTTGAGTGATTTAGTGCTTTTACCCAGCTTTTTTTCTTCTGACTTTACTCGTCTCTCCAATTTCTTTATATCTTCCTCGGGTGGTAAGTTTTCAGGTTGTATGCCTCTTTCTAAAAGTATTTTACGAACAGATTTATTATTGGTAATATGTTCTGCTGATATTCTTCTCTCTGTGCTTAATTCTTTCTCTTTGGTGTTAAAAATGGTTATCTCAGTAGCAAAATCTTTAGCTTTTATAGTAATGGTTGGTAAAAAATCTGCTAAAGGCCTATTATTAGGTATAGCTAACTTATTTTTCATGCGTTTTGTGCTTAAACCACCAAATAAAGCTGTATCACCTTTACTTCTTATTAAGGCAAAGTTCCTGTCGCTCCCGGTCTGTTCATAAATTAGTGTACTTAGCTCTTTTTCTGAAAGTGATAACTTTGTTCTTGCTTGTAATCTTTCCCAATCTTTTATGCGTTGTTCTATAAGCTCAAATTTACGGGTTTGAATTGCAAAATAATTTTGAGCAAAAGCAATGGCTTCTTTTTTGGGATCTCCATTTTGTGCAATAAGATAACAGGCGTATCTTGTAAGCATGAAGTCCTGAATTTCACGTTGTGAACCAGAACCAAGTGTAACCATTTTCCCGACCTCGGCAAAATGGTCTAAAATTTCATTCCCTGAAGCTTCGCATGAAGTTTTAGACTTATTAATAACTTTTAAAAAATTATCCCATTTACTATATCCTAATAAATGTTGTAAATCTCTTGCAAACCAAAATTCAATTCCTTCTTTTGTTAAGTTGACATGCTCTTCGAAAGTAGCGGTTAAGGCTGATATTATATCTTTTTTCATGCTTTTTCTTATTTACTGTTCCACCAAATCAATGGCTTAATCCATGGATATTTTTCAAAAGTCATTTCATCATAAATTACTTCACTGCCATCTTCAAACACGACCTTATCTTCAAAAATTTGCTTGATGTGCTTGCCTGAAAGGTTAGAAAGTGTTTCAGCTATATCAACATCAGGATAGAGCTTTTCAAACACTACTTTGGCATTTTTCTTTTCGTAATCAATCTCAATAGCATCTAATAACTTTTGGTCTTGTAAGAAGCTGTACTGTTCTACCTGATTTTCGTCATCTTTTGTTTGCCATTGGTATTTAGCTCTGGATAGAACATCTTCGTATTGTTCGAGTTCATAGTATTTAAAAAAGCCACCACCTTTACAATTAAATTGTTCTGTAATACCGGCTTTATCACCGATTAACACATTTTTTAACCTTGGAATATTTAAATCATAAAAGTGTTCACCTATTTCAACGCCTATCCACTTATGACCACTCTTTTGAGCTGTACAGATAGTTGACGCACTGCCAGAAAAAAAATCTAACACAAAATTTCTTTTTGAATTATCTAAAGAAATATCAAACAATAACCTCAATAAACCTTCTGGCTTTTGTGTATCGAAACCCAGTCTTTCTTTTGATAAATTTAAGACAGGTCTTGTATTATAAAAATAAATACCTCCATCTTCACCAACAATGGGAATATTACCTTCTAAGACATCTCGCAAAAGTGTATCAACATAATATTTACCATTTTCATCAACTTTAGAACCCATAAAGGATTTTTCTAAATACTGTCTTTCATACTTTGATTTTATCTCAAAATGCTGATTAGAGGAATATAGATTTATATTGTCATGTTTACGAGGTAAACTTTCTTTTTTAGAAGCACCACCTGAACGATATGACCAAATTAGTTCATTTCTAAAATTTGATATTCCAAAAACATTATTAAGCAAAATCCTTCCATAATGAGATGCGTTATGGTCTAAGTGTAATATAAAACAGCCTAAATCTGATAAGATGCCCTTTGATAAATTTAATCTGTCAAAAGTTAAATTTAGCCAAGTGCTATCTTGATATGCATCTTTATATAAAAAGTCACTACCCGTATTAAATGGTGGATCTATATAAATTAAATCTATTTTTTTATGATATTTATTTTTAAATGTATTTAAGGCTTGCCAATTATCTGATTTAATTAACACTCCATCAATTATTTCATCATATTCAGGAAAGCTGGAGATAATTTGGTGTTTTAATTCAGGAAAGAATTTTGTATCAATTGGGATATATTGATATTTGATATTAAATTTTTTATTTTTAATTATATCATTCTTCAAATTCTTATCAAATGAAAAATTGAATAATTCCCATTCTTTTTTGATCTCTTTGCCTGTGTTTTTATCAGTCCAAACTTCTTTTAATTTTTGCCATTCTGCCACTTGGCTATCCCATCCTTTACTATTAATGATTTTTTGAATAAGTGCAACATTATTTGCTAATTTATCAAGCGTTAAAACATAGTTACAATTGCGTACAAATTTTGGTTTTTCCCAAATGGCTTTGAGTTCATCTTCAAAACGAGCAATGTATTCAATGACTTTATGCGTAATTTTTTTAATGTTTTGCATCCGTTTTACAGTTGCCACATCAAAATCAGTATCTAAATCATTAAACAACCAATTGTAGACGTAAATGTCAAATTGCTCTTTAAGAAATCCTTCGGCATCTTTATGTATAAAATAGTCTATTTCGTTTTGGCGTTTGTAAATGCTGAAGATCTTTTTTAAATCTTCCTCATATAAAATGATGCTATTTTTATGTAGATATTCTAACATTAAAGATACATCACTAATACTATACTCTACTTTTACAGAATTTAAAGCATCTTCCTGATCTTCAAAATAAATATTCTTACGTTGGTCTGTTTTTCTTGAAAAAACATCAAAGTTCATATTTGATGATTCGAAGAAAATGTTGGAATGTAGGTCTTTCCCATATTCTTCTAATAACTTATCTATAATATCATTGGTTTTTATTAAATCAAGATATTCTCTTAGTCTGTCGTATTTATTTTGTTCCTGATAGCGTATTTTAAAAACCACTTCATCTTTGGTGGCTTTTACCATATAGAATTGTATGGCTTTCTTTTCGTTTCCTTTGGTATGTTTTATATCAGAAGCATCAAATTTTATATTAATACCATTTACCTCTGTTTGTAAGTCGTCATAATTAGCTTCAGACTTTACGTAATATAACTTTTGTGTTTTCCAAAATAAAGCAACATCATCACGGTCTGAATAAACTTTTTCGTAAAGGTTTTTGTGAATTTGAGAGTTGGCAAAGAAAACAGTGCCGGTTTCATTTAGGTAACAATCAAAAAAGTTAAAGAGCTTCTCAAATAATTCTTCACGGTATTTGGCTTCTATTTGTTTATCTATCTCTTGCTTTATATAAGGTTCTATTTCAGCAAAATACTTCGCCTTTAAGTCCATAAGGTTTACATAGCCTGATTTTCCTTTTATAGGATGACCAATGAAAGTATCTTTTAGGGCAGAGTAAAATCGTTGTTCGTAAATATTGCTCATTTAACTTTCAATTTTTAAAATTATAATTGTAAATATATTATTATCTATTTAACCATCTTCAAAGCTATCGTAAATCTTTATCAAATGGTAATTGAAGTTCAGGTAACATTTCATGAACAGCTATAGTCCAACTGACATAATAATAGGCTAAGGTTTGGTAGCCTGACATTTTCTTGTTTAAAGATGGTACTTCGTGATTATGTTTTGTAACAAAGTTAGGAATAATATACAACATTTTGTGTTGTGAGTTAGGTGTAGTTTCTGTTTTCTTTACATTTTAATGCATTACAATTTATTGAAAACTAATATTTAACTGCCGGCATAGTTAAATATAAGATTGCAAAGTTTGCAAGCTTTGCTACTTTTTCACTTTGATATAATACCCTGCTTTAGGTTTAGATAAATACCTTGCTTTTTCTAATTTTGACAAATGGTTATCTATTGTGCGTTCACTAATATTTATCTTTTTACCTAACTCTACAGCTTCTTTTCTTTGAAATTTTTTTGGTAGCTCTTTATAAAAGTCAAATACTGGCGAAGATTTTGTAAATGTTATTTCACTGGTATTGTTTGGTAGGCTGTTATATACAATTAAACTATGTTCTAAGTAAATATCAGCTAATGCAATTGCATTATTAAAATCCTCATCTGTGCATTCTAAATTTGGATCAAGCATTTGGTGGTCATACTTTCTTAAAGCTGTAAAAATCATACAAAATCTATATACAATAAGACCTAATCTTTTTATGATACTGGTGGCATCTTCACTTACCAGATTATAGATTCTAAACAAATACTCATCAAATAAAGGATTGAATCTTTCCCATTGCTTATCTGATAAGGTGATATAAGTTGGTGAATTATCTAAAAATTTTACCATCTCATTCACATCTTTAGATAAGCTATTAAAATGTTCTGTTAGGTTTATAGGATTGGATTTTGGTGATGGGTCCAACCATTTTGGTTCTGAACTAAACACATAAAACAAAAATCTGCTAAACAAACCATCTTCAGCTGAATCTATAATATTAAGTATTTGGTTTGGTGTGCCAGATAACACTACTGCCAACCTTGGATTGTTTATTTCAAAATATTCATTATTGGTTTTTCTTGAAATGGATATTTTTTCATGATGATATGCTTTTCTAAGTAAGTCTGAATAAGATCCCCAATCATTTTTAAATACTTGACCTAAAGTGTCTGCTTCTGTTTCGCATATAATGCCAAAACCATCATTATCTTCTAAGTGTTTTATGATTTTAGCATTACTTGTGTTAGCAGGAATATAAACTACTTTAAAAGGTGGTTCTTCGGGCGGTGGCGGTAATTGTTCCCCTTTCTTCAAATATTTTTTAGCGTGCTTATGTGCTTCTAATTGTTGTTTATATTCTTCCTGCATTTGTTTTGATAACGCAATTATTTCGTCATGATATTTGTCTGCTAATATTTTTGCAAATGTTAGAGTGCCTTTACCTGATGCTGCTGGAGCTAATACAAATGAAAATAAATTAGGATATACCTCTTTGCCATGATATAAGCCTTTTACTTCTGGTAAGCATCCTGATATAATTGATAAAGCGCCTGTAAGAAAAACATCTTTTTCCCTTTTACCCTTTATATGTTCTATTCCTTTTTGAAATAATGTTGGTAATGTTTTATACACTTTATTTGGGATTATAGGGGTGTTACTAAGCACTGAGTTGTTGTTTATATTATCATTTTCTTTGATGAAGTGTTTATCGTATTCTGCAAGGTTTGCAAACTTTGCAAACTTTGCAAAGTCTTCACTATTATTTTTGTACGTACTATTTACCGTGTTTTTAATTTCCTTTACACTCAAATCAAATTGATCTATACAAAAATTAAGCGTATCACTTTCGTTAATGCCAAATCTATTAGCATTAGAGGCGAATAGATAGATAAAATTATTTCTATTGCCCTCGTGATAGTTTTGTTTTTGTTCAGTGAACTTTAAGCATTTATCGAGTTTTTCGGAAGTTGAAAGATTTTGAGCGTCTTGTTTATTTGATTCTATCATTATTTCCTGTCTTGATTCTAAAATATCATCTTGTAATTCTTCTAAGCTGTTTTTTTCAGTTTCGAAAGGCTCTGTTTCTATTTCAAAAACTTCTGCGTTTTTGTTGATAAAACAGTTATGGTCATAAGAGATAAAGCATAAGCGAGATATATCACTACAAGAATTATCATTTTGTAGTTCAAATACACGATTGTAATAGTCTGCTACTTGATTATAAGCATCTTTGTGGTATTCTTGACCTGTATTTACTTTTACAATTATTTTTAACCCCATACCGCTTGGACTTACAAAAGCTGCATAAGTATATTGTGCTAATTTAGATTTATGTGTTGCCTTTTCAAGCGAAATATCTGATAGTTTATCATAATCTAAGCAAATATATTGTGAGTAGGTATTTATATCTTTAGCTGTTCTATTTTCATTGAATGTTGCTGATGTGGTAAACGCTATCAGATTATCTTTTAAGGTTTTGACTTCGTCTTTTTTTCCTTCTTTGTTTGATTCTCTGATTTTGTTTATTTGAGTTTTATAATCTCCGTTTTTTATTTGTTCGAGAATATCTATTAGGGGCTTGTCTTCTAATTTATTTTTGAAATTTTGATATACACTTACTTTTTCCATAGCTTATTGGTTTTTAGGGTTAATTAATGTTAAGGCTTGTTCTACTTCGGAGCGTTTAAAACGCACGAGCTTTCCTAAGCGATAGGGCTTAAGAATTCCTTTTTTAGACCAATCTGAAATGGTAGGAAGTGTGACTTTAAAAATATCTGCTAACTCGTTACGAGTGAGATATTCTTCGGGTTCTTTTTTATGTAAGTTTTGAGTAATTGTTTTTAACTCTGTTCTTACATCATTAATGATACTCTCTTTGAGTTCATTTGGTGTTACATTTAGTAACTGGATAAGTTTTTGCTCTTGCATGACCTCTGAATTTTATGGGTTATGCAGGCAAAAATAAATCATAAACCTCTGATATTGTGAGTTGTAGTAACTACCATAGTTACCCAAAAGTTACCCATCTTATAGTAAAATCAAGTATCTAACAAATTATCAATTTTATCTAAATCTCTTATGTAACTATCTGTTTGTGTTGTGTTTTCAAGTTTAGAAATATAGTCTGAAATGTTTTTTTTATCTTTTCCTATTAATTTACTTATAATCTGCGCCTGTCTACTTTTAGATAAATATTCAATATAACTATGACTAAAAAAACCTATTTTGTCTAACAGTATTACAGCCTGATTTGCCGTTAATTGATTGTTAGATTTATTTTGTTTTTGTTTAAAAGAATTTTGGGAATCATTCATTTTAGTTTTATTTTCTTTATTTGATTCTTCGTTATCCATTATTTGTACTTCTTTTAAATTATTATCACCCAAAAATTCTGATTTATAATTATCGTTTTTCTCATAATGATAATGGCTTGGTATTTTATTCTCATCTTCGATCTGATATGCCTCCCAGCCAAGCTGTGAAAGTTTGAGTTTTAGATATTCTTGTTTCTTTAATTCTGAATTGTAAAACAAACCAACATCGTTAAGTAGATTATGATAATGGTATTTTTTGTTTTCAAATGTTAAGTATCTTTCTCCTCTATAGTTTACTGTTTTGTTAAGCTCAACCATTATAAAATCAGCTTCATTAGTGTCAATACTGTTGTTTAAATATTCGTTTTTTCTTTTATAGTAGTTTACTCTGTAAACATCGAATGGACAATCAAAAAAATAGTAGTTATATTCTAATGATAATTTTTGAAGTTCTTTTAAATACTTTGTGACGTAATAGGATATATCTTTATTTAAGTCGTCAATTTTGATTTCAAGTGAAATATCATCTTCAATTCCCTTGTTGTGATTGTATTCTAACTCATCATTGTAATGCGCAATTCTTGTATCGTAAAATTTTACTTTATCTACTATTTTTTTTAAAATTTCATTTAATTTTTCATTACTATTAATAAGCGTTTTGTTTTTATTATCAATAGGTTTTTTCAATCGGTTTATATCAGGTGTTGAGCCTAACCTCCTAATTCTTTCTTCAAAATAAATTACTTTCTTTTCTTTTATATCATCATATTCAACGTTGTTATTATTAATAAATGGGTGATAGTAAAATTTCTTTTTTCCGTGATATAAAAACCTATACATATCTATAAAGCTATAGTAGGCATATTTTTGTGTGTAAAGTCTTAAAAAGTCTTTATCACTATACGATTTGTTTCTTTCTTGAAAATTATGTTTGAAAACATCAAAGGGACAATCAGGATAAAAGTAGTTATCATTCTGTGACCTTTTATGCAATTCATCTAAATTTTCAGAAATGTTTTTTTTAAGTTCCTTTAATTTAAGCAACTCATTTCTATCGTAATTTTCTTTTAGCTTTTCTTCATTGTACTTTTCTTCAATGTCGTATAGCGTATATTTCAACTCTTGAAATTCTTTTATTTTTATGCATATATCTCTGACGAGTCTTTTAGAATCAATTTGGTTATTCATAACTATTTATCTTAATTACACATTAAAATACCCTGCTTTCACAACGTGAGAAGCGCGTTCTTCATCTTTGATACGAAGATATTTATAAAATTCTTTTTCTGTGGTATGTCCTGTAAATAACATAATATCATAAACGGGCATTCCCTTTTTATACATATTAGTAGCAAAACTACGGCGTGCCGTGTGTGTGCCAATCAGATTGTATTTCTTTTCGTATTCAATTATTTCTTTTCCGCCTTGTGTATAAGTACATTTTATAAGTTCATTTAACGAATCAACTTCAATATGTTGGCCTACTTGCTTAATCAGAAGATTTAGATCTTTATCGTGTATCTTTTTAGGTGGTAAACCATCGTGTCTGCTATCCATTATGTTCTGCATTTCTTTTGTGATAGGACAAAGCACAATTCTTCCCTTTTTGCGATTTTTCTTTTGTACGATTTTAAAAAAATTCACTTCATCTTGTTTTACAATGTCTTCTTTTTTATAAGAATTGTAGTCACTTACTCGCTGTCCGGTATAGTAACCCATTAAAAATAAATCTCTGGCGTGTTCTAATTCATGGTATTTGTTAAAATCATATTCATACATTGCTTTTATTTCATCTTCATCAAGATAAATTTGCGTTGTACTCTCTTTCATTACCTTAAATTCTGATGATTTAAACCTTTGGTTAGTAGTATATCCTTCATTTAAAGCATAATTCATAAAGGTTTTAATGGTTTTGATATGTTTGCCTATAGTGTTTAATTTAAAGTCCTCTACCTCTTCTAAATAGCTTACAAATGACTTATGGAAATCGGGGTCTATGTCTTCACACTCTAATGTTGTATTGTGATGTTTTTGAAATTTTTCAATCAGTCTTAATGCTTGATTGTAAGAGCGAAGAGTAACCTCACTTATTGTTCCTTTTTTATAGTCTAAAAACTTGTTTGTCACATCAACAAAAACCAGTCGTTCTTTGGTGATTTTTGTGGTCTGATTATTATTGGTTTTGTCATATTTCGCTCTTAACAGACCTTGAGAAAAATCAATACCTTCATCAATGAGATTATTATAAGCTTCGTTAATATTTGCACCAAGCGTTTTTAATGTCTGGTTCTTTTTGTCATAATCTTCAACTGTTGATTTGTTTTTAAAACATTGTTTTTTAAAATCCCAATCTCCATACTTGGCTTTTAGACCAGTAGATATTTTAATTTTCTTTCCAACGCCATAAGTAAAGAATAAATAAATAGTGAATGATTTACTCTTATTTGTTTCCGCTTTTTTATTACTTTTGAACGCAAATCTTATTGTGCCTTTTACTCTATTTACTGTTTTCATAACCTTTGAATTATACGTAAATATACAAAAAAGGGTTCAATATTAGGTTCAATATAGAGTTTATTTAAACCTATATTGCTTTTGTCTTATTTTTCTTAACGTTCTTGAAAGTGTTGTTAATAAAGGGTTTTGGTGTAAAATAGGATAAAACAAAACAAAGGAAGGTTTATTAATATTGGTGCTGGAGGCACCACTTTCACAAACCCTAATCGCTTAAAAAACAAGCTTTTAGGGTTTTTTGTTGAAAACTTCTAAAATCTACAAATTTGTTTTTGCTGGATAAGTGTAAGGCAATTCTTCAAATTTCATATTAAAAAGTGTAAAGGCAAAAATATCCACTATCTCTTCAATGACCATTGAAGTAGGTTTGCCAGCACCGTGACCTGCATCGGTTTCTATACGAATTAAAACAGGATTATTACCAGCTTGCTTGGCCTGTAGTTCAGCAGCAAATTTAAAACTATGAGCTGGCACAACTCGGTCATCATGATCTCCAGTGGTTATTAAAGTTGCAGGATAAGCTATGCCCTTTTTAACATTATGAACGGGTGAATAATTGTATAAATATTCAAACATCTCTCGACTATCTTCTGATGTGCCATAATCATAAGCCCAACCAGCACCAGATGTAAACGTGTGATATCTCAACATATCAAGCACGCCAACTGCAGGTAGAGCCACTTTCATCAAATCAGGGCGTTGAGTCATGGTTGCACCAACAAGCAAACCACCATTAGAGCCACCACGAATAGCAAGGTAATTTGATGATGTGTAATTATTTTCTATTAAATATTCACCTGCGGCAATAAAATCGTCAAAGACGTTTTGTTTTTGCATTTTGGTGCCTGCTTTATGCCAAGCTTTGCCGTATTCGCCACCTCCTCGGAGATTGGCCACAGCGTAAATACCGCCTTGTTCTAACCAAATGGTATTGGCTGTACTAAAACTTGGTGTTAGTGAAATATTAAATCCGCCATAACCATACAAGATAGTTGGATTCTGACCATTTAACTCTAGACCTTTTTTATGCGTGATGATCATTGGGATTTTTGTACCGTCTTTGGATGTGTAAAACACTTGTTGGCTTTCGTAATTTTCAGTATCAAAATCTATGGCAGATTTTCTATAAAGTTCAGAGATTCCATTTTCAATATCGTATTTATAAATTGAACCAGGAGTGACGTAATTAGTAAAACGATAATACAATTCTTTTTCTTCTTTCTTAGCTTCAAAGCCACTAATGGTTCCTATTCCTGGCAGTTTAACTTCACGGATAAGTTTGCCAGATTTATCGTATTGTTTAATTTGAGAAATGGCATCAACCATATATTCAGCAAAAATATAACCACCGCCTGTTGATGGGCTCAACACGTGTTCTGTTTCTGGAATAAGATCTGTCCAGTTTTCTGGAGATAGATTGGGAAAATCAGCCTTTACAATTCTACCGTTTGGAGCATTGTAATTGGTGTACATGATGATTTGGTCATCTTGGTTGTCGAGAATATCAACATCACTATCGTAGTTATCCATTACTGGAATGGGTTGAGCATCAGGTTGGGTTAAATCTTTAACGAAAAGTTGATTACCCGAGGTTGATTTGCGAGCAGAGATATACAGATATTTATTGTCATCAGTGACATTGCCAGAAACATAACGGTGTTTTTCTTTTAGTGTACCGCCAAATATAAGCTGATCTTCTGATTGATGAGTACCAAGTTTGTGGTAATACAATTTGTGTTGATCGGTTTTGGCAGAAAGCTCACTGCCTTTTGGTTTGTCATAACTGGAATAATAAAATCCTTCATTAGCTTTCCAAGAAATACCACTGAACTTCACATCAACAATAGTGTCATCGATGACTTCTTTGGTTTCAGTGTTCATCACTATTATTTTACGCCAATCGCTTCCGCCTTCAGAAATAGAGTGTGCTGATATTTTGCCGTTTTCAGAGAAACTCAAAGAAGATAGAGAAGTGGTGCCATCATCACTAAAAGTGTTAGGGTTTAAAAATATTTCAGCTTCGGCTTCGGTTTTTCCTATTTTGTAACGGTATAAAACCGATTGATTTTGCAAACCGTCATTTTTTGAAAAATAGACATAGTTACCTTCAAAAAATGGAGCTCCAATTTTTTCGTAATTCCAAATTTCTGTTAAGCGTTTGATGAGTTGGTCTCGGTAGGGAATTTTGTCAAGATAAGCTTGTGTAACTTTATTTTGAGCTTTAACCCAAGCTTCGGTTTCTGAGCTACGGTCGTCTTCAAGCCAACGGTAAGGGTCTTTTACCTCAGTGCCAAAGTAGGTGTCAACGGTATCGACGGTTTTGGTTTTGGGATAGGTCATTGAGGTCTCTTGTTGGTTAGGTGTATTTTGATTGGAATTGTTGCAAGCTATCAAACTTAGAATAATTAGATAATACGGCGTTTTCATCGTGTTTTATTTTTTTAAAGAAATTGTAAATGTAATTCATAAAAATTAAAGTTTAGAAAACAAATGAATTGAAGTTTCTCTACATGAAGCATGGAAAGAATCAATACCTGTTGACAAAGGTTATAATTTTTTGTTGTTTTAAAAAAAACACGTCAATGCAAGTCTGACTTTAGCTCTGTCTTGGGTAGAGTAGAAAAGATGATATGGCAGTGTATTTTGTATTGAAATTTATAACGAGATATACGATAGAATAGTGCTAAAATTCATGAGATTACTTCGTCCTATCAATGACTTGGTAAAACATCATACTGCTGAAATAAATGAAATGGCTTAGTCTTGTTTGATTACCTCACTTTCAACCAACCAGTAATGCTCAACCTTAAACCTTGTTTGATAGGTTTGACTTCGTGTTCTAAAACTTGACTTTCAAAGACGACTAAACGACCGAATTTTGGAAGAATTGAAATGGCGTTTTCTTGGTTGTTGGTTTGTTTGTAAATCACCAATTCGCCACCATTGGTAGCTGACCAATTTTTGTTGAGATATAACACTATCGACAATTTTCGTCTTTGATCGTTTTGAAAGGTATCGAGATGTCGCTTATAAAACCGACCTTGAGGATAGACGGCAAAGTGAAATTCTTTATGCAAAATACCCATAAAACAGGTGCGGTTAAGGTAATCGATAAACTGCTGGATGTGGTTTAAAAACCGAAGTTCAATTTCATTTGGCATTTTATCATTGATCCATTGGATATAATCGCCCCTGATTTCAGTTTTGATATGCTCGTCAAAATGTTTGCCGATAGCGGCTTTTTTGAGTTCATCAGCTTGGTATAATGCTAAAATATGCTGGTGCAGGTGTTCTAAAAGTTCTTCATCAAAAAAATCATCTGTCACAGCGTAATGTTGATTTTGAAGTTGGGAAATGATGTTTTCGTAAGCCTTGTGAAAACTACCATTTAATTGTTCGGATAGTAAAGTTTTTGTCATTTTTTGTCAACACCTTTTGGATAAAAAAGGCTTGTAAAAATAAATAATTTTATAGTGGTATTTTGCCACAAATGCACTAATAATTTTGAATTTACAAATGCTTTTACTGGAGATAAAATAATTTAGAGATGTTTTTTTGTTAATTAACCCGCAAGGCAGAACAAATTTGTGCCTTGCGGGTGCTACGCTTGATTGGAATGGAAACCCCGTAAAGCCCAAAGCCTTAGACTTGTGCGGCTGAAGGGCTTGACCTTAGGAAAGACCTGCAGCTGCAAACAAGTCTTGGCTTGGGGCTGCGGCGTTGAAATGGAAAGCAAGGTGACGTCCTAAAAAAAATAAATACAACATTAGAGCGTTTCAACTAAGAGTTTTATATTTTTACCAAAATTTAACGCGTGGCCAGATCGTTTGAAAAATATCAAAAACGGCGATTGATTTCGTCTTATATTTCTGTGGTGATCAGTATTGGTTTGGTGCTGTTTCTCGTGGGTTTGCTCGGTATTTTGGTGATTAATACGCAAAAGGTTGCTAACCATTTTAAGGAGCAAATTGCGATGAGCATTTACCTGAAAGACCAGGCGAAGGAAATTGAAATTGACCAACTGCAAAAGCAATTGGCATTGGCAGACTACACAAAAAATACGGTTTATACGTCAAAGGAGGAAGCGGCTGAAATCTATAAACAAGATATCGGCGAAGATTTTATGAACTTTTTGGGCGATGCTAATCCGTTGCCACAGTCGATAGACGTGTATTTTAAAGCTGATTTTGTGAATGAAGTGCAACTGGCCGAAATTGCACGTGACTTATCTGAAAAAGATTTTGTGGCTGAGATTGTTTACGACAAACCTTTGATTGCTTTGCTGAACAACAACATCAAAAAAATCAGTTTTTGGGTGTTGGTCATTTGTGGCGTGTTTACGTTTATAGCGGTGTTGTTGATCAACAACTCGATACGGCTTTCTGTTTATTCTAAGCGATTTGTGATTAAAACGATGCAGATGGTTGGGGCGACTAAAGGATTTATTCGTCGGCCTTTTATTTGGAGAAGTGTTAAGCTTGGAATTATTGGTGCAATATTAGCGATGCTTGGAATGGCAACGGTTTTGTATTTTTTAGACCAAACTTATCCAGAGCTTGATTTGTTGGTTGATGAATTGTTGCTTGCCGGATTATTTGTTGCTGTATTTTTATTGGGTGTGCTTATTTCGTGGTTCAGCACCTTTTTGGCTACGCAACGCTTTTTGAATTTAAAAACAGACGAACTTTATTATTAAGATTATGGGTGGAGAAAGCAAACGCAAAGAAGAATTGAAAGAACAGAAACAAAATGCCTTTATTTTTGAGCGTAAAAACTATCTGTTTATGATTATTGGCTTGGTGGTGATTGCCATCGGGTTTATTTTGATGAGTGGTGGTGGTAGTGATGACCCTGAAGTGTTTAACCCCGATATATATAGTCCGCGACGTATCCGTTTGGCACCAACGATTGTGATTATTGGTTTTGCTATTGAGGTTTACGCTATTTTGCTCAATCCCAACAAAGGCAAATCTTAAGCTTTGGGTTTGGACAGTTCTGAATTTTCTAAAGATTATTTTCTAAACGGTGCGGTGTTGTGTTTCGATAAACCACTACATTGGACGTCTTTTCAATTGGTCAACAAAGTGCGTTGGCTTATCAAACAAAAATACAATCTCAAAAAAATTAAAGTCGGTCACGCTGGCACACTTGATCCTTTGGCTACAGGCTTAGTCATTATATGCACGGGCAAAGCCACTAAAACTATTCCAGAGTTGATGGGGCAAGCCAAAACCTACACCGGTGAATTTACACTTGGGGCAACGCGTCCGTCATTTGATATGGAAACGGAGATTGATGCGGAGTTTCCGATTGAACACCTTAATGCGGAACTTATCAAAGCCAAAACCCAAGAGTTTACAGGCAAAATACTTCAACAACCGCCTGTGTTTTCAGCTTTAAAAAAAGAAGGCAAACGCTTGTATGAATATGCAAGAAAAGGTGAAGCGGTAGATATTCCAAAACGCGAAGTTGAAATCACAAACTTTGAGATTAGGCTTGTAGATTTGCCTAAAGTCAGTTTTGAAGTTACTTGTAGCAAAGGTACTTACATTCGCAGTTTGGCACATGATTTTGGACAAGCTTTGGATAGTGGTGCATATTTATCGGCATTGCGACGCACTGCTGTTGGAGATTTTAGATTGGAACAGGCCTTGAGTTTGGAGCGGTTTGTCGATGAGTTAGGATAGTTAAAAAACTATTACATTTCATAAGACGGTCTGCATCTTTGGTCAGGCTTCGTTTTATGGTTTTTCCTGCAAAGTCAAACAGGCGAAATGAGGTTTTGGTTTAATTTACAGATTTTAATAGACTCACTTTGGACAACTTTAGCCACTAATGCACTAATGCATATAAGATTTAATAATGCATTAATGAGCAAAGAGAAAAAAATCAAGATTAGCGAT